>NZ_JADBQK010000056.1:0-1619 GCF_014895885.1 Enterobacter cloacae complex sp. P17RS | reverse complement strand
GCGATCATCGCGATGATCGGTGCCATCCACGCAATCAGCGGTGCGTTAAAGTGGTTCGCCAGGTAAGACAGAATAGAGATGTTCTGTTCTTTCGCTGCCGCCAGATCCGCCGGGGAGAGGCTCAGTACGCAGCTGAAGACGAAGAACATCACGGTCAGCACCATCATCACGTGAGCGCGGGCCAGGATGCTGGAGCACTTCTTCTCTGCACCGTTACCGTACTCTTCGCGTTTCGCCACGGCGAAAGAGGAGATGATTGGGGAGTGGTTGAAGGAGAAGACCATTACCGGGATCGCCAGCCACAGGGTCATCAGCAGGCCGTTACCGGTCGCAGACGCGCTGCTCAGGGACAGGGTTTCCAGCGCTGCACCGTTCCACTGTGGGATCAGGTAGCAGGCCAGCAGCATCAGCGCAGCCACAAACGGGAAGACCAGCACGCTCATGGCCTTAACAATCATCTGCTCGCCGAAGCGCACGATGGTCATCATGCCGACGATCAGGATCAGAGACAGAATGGCACGCGGTGGCGGCGTCATGTGCAGCTGGTGCGTCATGAAGCTTTCAACGGTGTTGGTGATCGCCACGCTGTAGACGAGCAGGATTGGGTAAATCGCGAAGAAGTAGAGCAGGGTAATCAATTTACCAGCGCCAACGCCGAAATGTTCTTCAACCACTTCGGTGATGTCTTCGCCCGGGTTTTTACCGGACAGCACGAAGCGGGTCAGACCGCGGTGTGCGAAGTAGGTCATCGGGAAGGCGATGATGGCCATGATGATCAGCGGAATCAGACCGCCGACGCCTGCGTTGATAGGAAGGAACAGTACACCAGCGCCGATTGCCGTGCCGTAAAGGCCCAGCATCCACATGGTATCCGTTTTGCGCCAACCACTTCGGGATTCAATCGAAGCAACGGTGCTGGTTTGAGTGGTTTCCATCTGTATCTCCTGGAGGAAGCAAATTGTCAGGTTTTTAGTCAAATCCGATGAAAAAGTGCCTGACGGTAATATGAAATTCGTTCAGTGACGGTTTTTTAATAATTTTCGCCCGTAACTATTGGCGGGCGGAAAGATACATTCTCGTTATGAATCTATCAGTGATCGCGATCCCAAATGCAATAATCCACTTATGATGTGGGCATCTTTAGACCATTTATCTGTTAAAAAAACATCAAATAGAATTTACGGGCGCGAAGGCTACCACCAACGACATGTGGGCTAAAAGAGCGGCCCGCAATATAGGTGTCTTCCGCTGTAAAGATATGGCTTTTTAGGATTTTCTTGCGGGTAATTTAGTTTAAGGCTGATAAATTACGGTTGTTAAATGGAGGTAATCGATTGCGTTCGCCGTAAGTTTGTTTAAGTTATAAGTGAGGCCTATGAATTGATTCGCTAATAAAAAAGCCGGGACCCGCTACAGGGTGCCCCGGCTTTGAGAAGAAGAAACTGAGCGTTACGTGCAGATTTCGTAGCACGGAATGTAGGCTGAACCCGGCAACTTCATGCGGTGTTGAGCCACAAAGCCCTGAAGCATGTCGTCCATACGGCGCATCATCTTCGGGTCGCCGTGGATCTTGTACGGACCATACTGCTCAATCGCGCGGATGCCCATCTCCTTCACGT
>NZ_JADBQK010000055.1:0-280 GCF_014895885.1 Enterobacter cloacae complex sp. P17RS | reverse complement strand
TTAATATACTGTGCGTATGCGGATAATCGAAGCACGATGCAACTAAGAATAGGGTGATTTTTAACATGAAGAGAATTGCTATTTTTCATCCTGTAGATGACAGCTACGGGGCCAGCAAGATTTTAGCTTATGTGATAGATTTTTTATCAGAACAATATATTTGTGATGTCTACATTCCAAAAAATAATAAAGTCATAGAAGGAATGTTAATAAATGAAGAAAATATAAACTTTCATGAATTGCCTTCACTTCCAGTCATACATCGTGGTATGTATAACAT
>NZ_JADBQK010000054.1:0-219 GCF_014895885.1 Enterobacter cloacae complex sp. P17RS | reverse complement strand
TTCAAGCGCAGGGAAACCTGCCCAAATTTCAGCGCGGTATTAAGAGCACGCACCTTTTCTAACGGCCGAAGATACAGGACTAAGCAAGATGTCTAAAATTTTTGATTTCGTAAAACCTGGCGTTATCACTGGTGATGACGTACAGAAAGTGTTCCAGGTAGCTAAAGAAAACAACTTCGCTCTGCCAGCAGTTAACTGCGTAGGTTCCGACTCCATCAA
>NZ_JADBQK010000053.1:0-454 GCF_014895885.1 Enterobacter cloacae complex sp. P17RS | reverse complement strand
CCAGCGCGTCGTTCACCGCTTGCCTTGTCAGCAACGGCGTCAGCGCGGCCAGCAGAATGGTCGAGACCGACGCTACCACTACGATGATGCTAAGTTTCTTACGTTCCCAGCACCCGCGTGCCAGGCGAACTATCCAAGACCGCGCAGGAGTGGGAGAGTGAGTCGCAGGCATTAAGCCTCCTCCGTCTGTAAAAAATAGGATCCAAGTCGGATCGCTGTGCAAAAAAAAGCGCCAGCCCGATCCGGTCCCGCATTGTTACGGGCGTATCTCCTGGATGTGTGCTGGCGTATGATCGTCATGACGGCGTAGTGGCTACCCTTTCTGTACCCTCGCGATCAGGCTTTTCGCCACCTCGCTCGGACAGGGTTGCGCTGCCATTTCCGCCGCTACCTCTTCAGAGGCGTCGCGAAGCGCGCGATTGTCGAGGAAAGCATTGATCATGCTGCTCGACAG
>NZ_JADBQK010000052.1:0-652 GCF_014895885.1 Enterobacter cloacae complex sp. P17RS | reverse complement strand
ATATATCTGATATTACTGTATATTGTAGTTCACATACTTACAAAAATAGAAAAATCACTAATTATAAAAATGCAAAGCTAACATATGTTCCCTTAAATGCAAATGGTATACAGAGTGTTGCTTATGATATGTATTCAATGATGTGTGCTGTACTGAAAAAAGCTGATGTAATTCTAGTTTTAGGTGTATCTGGATGTCTCTTTTTACCTGTTATCCGTAAAATTAGTAAAGCTAAAATCATTACGAATATAGATGGATTAGAATGGCGTCGAGATAAATGGAACTCTTTTGCTAAGTCCTTTTTAAAAAAATCAGAGGAGTTAGCTGTTAAGTATTCTGACGTTGTTATTTCAGATAATAAAGCTATCGCTGATTATGTCAAAACTGAATATGGTTGTGAGAGTAAAGTTATTGCTTATGGTGGTGATCATGCAGTTAATGCTGATATTGTTTCGGTGGATAAAGATTACGCATTTACAGTATGCAGAATTGAACCTGAAAATAATATATCGATGATATTAAAAGCATTTAGTTTGGTTCGGAAGAAGTTAATAATAGTTGGGAATTGGAATAATAGCAAATATGGTATGGATTTGCGCGAGGAATATAAGAAATACAGCAATATACAGATGCTAGATCACATATACGATAA
>NZ_JADBQK010000051.1:0-875 GCF_014895885.1 Enterobacter cloacae complex sp. P17RS | reverse complement strand
GTTAGCGATGAATGTTAAGTTGTTTTTTCTTATGAAAAAATTGAGAAAGAAATATGATCTGATATACATAAACACATTGGCGCTATTCAGTATTGTTGTTATAGCAAAACTATTAAATATAAAAAGTCTTGTTCACTGTCATGAGTATTTAAATGGTAGCTTATACGGTCAACTGATTAAGAAGACAGTCCAACGCTGCGCAACTGTGATTGTAAGTGTATCTAACCATGTTGCTTCATACATTTCGGATTTTAAATCGAATAGCTATGTTATTCATAATGGTATACCAGAGCTTAGTAGTCAAAAAATAGAACCTCTTAAAAATAATTTTGTTAATTTTGCCATGGTTGGTAGAGTGATGCCTGAAAAGGGGCAATGGTTTTTGTTAGAGGCTTTAAAAGCCATGCCTAAAGAAAAGTTGGCACAAATAAAAGTCCATGTGTATGGTGATGCTCCACCGACAAGAAAGGAATTAATGTCGAAATTCATGGAAGACATAACCTTGGCAGGTTTAAAGGACACTGTGATTGTATATGGATTTGATCCAGAAGCATCTGAGAAAATTCAGCAATTAGACTGTTGTGTTGTACCATCATTAATGCCAGATCCTTTCCCGACAACAGTTTTGGAGGCAATGAGAGCTTCAAAAATAGTTATTGCAACTAATCATGGTGGTGCCAAAGAAGTAATTGATAGTGGAGTTAATGGATTTTCCATAAATCCGAATGATATAGAACAATTATCTTCAGTTTTAAGTAAAGTTGCTTGTATGGCTGTTGCTGAAAGAGAATTAATGGGTGAGAATGCCAGAAAAACTTACTCTAATGAATTTACGGTTGAACAATTCAAAAAACGCTTTATTACTACATTAAGTA
>NZ_JADBQK010000050.1:0-442 GCF_014895885.1 Enterobacter cloacae complex sp. P17RS | reverse complement strand
CGTGGGCTTTTATCGTCCCGGAAGTTTTGTTCTATCTGCATTCGTCGGCTGTACAGGGCCATTATCTGGTGCGGCCCCAGCCCTTCTGCATTACTGAACACCAGCCAGGGCTCCCGCGCACTACTGCGGTGTTCCCGCTGTGTTTTTGGCATGCCTCTCTTTCCGCGACGCCCTGCTTCCGGGCGCTTGTGCAGATAAAACCGGCCGTAACAGGGGATACGGGGTTTACGGGACAGGACACCGTAACCCACGCAGACCGGTTGCCCGGTAGCCTCAAGCTCACTGATTTTCATCCACTTTTTCTCTCCCTCCAGCCGGAAGCTGATACAGCCCCTGACCCTGCCGGCGAAGCTCCAGCCCAGCAGGCTCACATGCCGGAACCAGTCTGTCCGGAAGCCGGCATCCGTAAGGATGGTGACGGCTTTATCTTTCGGGATGGCAG
>NZ_JADBQK010000049.1:0-221 GCF_014895885.1 Enterobacter cloacae complex sp. P17RS | reverse complement strand
AAGTGGTGCTGATACCCAGAGTCGAACTGGGGACCTCACCCTTACCAAGGGTGCGCTCTACCAACTGAGCCATATCAGCACGCTAAATTTGAAGCCTGGCAGTTCCCTACTCTCACATGGGGAGACCCCACACTACCATCGGCGCTACGGCGTTTCACTTCTGAGTTCGGCATGGGGTCAGGTGGGACCACCGCGCTAAAGCCGCCAGGCAAATTCTGTTA
>NZ_JADBQK010000048.1:0-557 GCF_014895885.1 Enterobacter cloacae complex sp. P17RS | reverse complement strand
TAAGAGGGTGATAAATTTAATCACCCTTTAATTTAATGTATGCTGGTTCTTTGTTGAAGGTTTTTGCATAAATAATATTGTTGTCCCTTAATTCCTATCACATTAAGGATAACTATTCCTTTAATTGACGATGACGGAATAAATGTTGTAAAACCTGAATCATCAAGTCCTTGCTTAAAATAAGTAGATACATCATCTCTTTTAGTTTTGAAGGTACTGTATCTTACAATGTTATCTCGTGCATCCGTAATAGATATTTGTACTTTATCAAAAGGCAGTCCTTCATTGGTGTTTAAAACTGCCCAGCCATTTATTACCAAATTTTCATTATCTTCTACAGATGTAGTTGATGAAATTCTTTTAGCATTAATCGTTTCTATTCCTCCAGCACAATCTATAGACTTATAATTTTCTGGGAGAGAGTTGAATTTTTCTGAGTGCTGTTCACCACATCCTAAAAATAAAAATGAGGATGCAGCAAAAAATAACTTTATACATAAACTATTTTTTTTTAATTTTAAATGTGTCATGGGATTATGTGCTCGATAGTTATTGGT
>NZ_JADBQK010000005.1:3512-189338 GCF_014895885.1 Enterobacter cloacae complex sp. P17RS | reverse complement strand
CTTCCAGTGGCAGTGGAAGGATGGCCAGACGTGGAGGAATGTCGCAGGCGGAACGGCAAAAACGTTCACGCTGCCGGACAGCTATGCGGGCTATGACGTGCGGGTGGCCGTGACGCCTAAAGGTTCAGGGCAGCCGTTATCTGGCACTCAGGCCTTTAGTGGAGCTGTTACCATAAGATCTAAGCCTGCGCCTTTCGTTACAAACCTGGGTTACAGCGGCAGTACCGGAGCCTGTAACAGAATAACGGCAACCTACACCTACAACGCTAATGGCGGTGCATCTGAAGGCAACACGATATTTCAGTGGAAGTGGGGAAGCACCGTCGTTTCCAACATAAAAAGCGTTACTTTAGGCTATTGGGGGGAAGTCACGCTTTATGTGACGCCAGTTAATAAGGACGGTATCAGAGGAAAGACGGAATCAAAAACGTTTAAAAATACGGGCTTAAGTAGCTGTGATTGGTAAACACGTTAATTCATTCTGAGGTGTTTTTGTAAACAAGGGGGCATAAGCCCCCTGAACTCTACCTGTCGAATATTTCCAAAGTGCAGGGCTAAAATTCATGAATAATCTCTATCCTGAAAAGCAAGCATCAATACTCATTGGCGATGCCGCCACGCAATTATCCTTGCAGGGGATTAATATTGATCATGTTTCGCTTAGTTATTATCTGGGTAAAAAACTTGAGTATGCCCGGAGTATTAATGATTGCTTGTACGCTGAAGTCATTTGTATTGCGCTATCAATGTTGAAGGAAAACGCTAAGTCATCCGGGCAGTGCTGCTGTAAATATAAGGAATGGATTGAGGTATCACTTGATTAAGGGATGGGCTTATTACGTTTTCAGATCTGCCTTTTAGCGTCTCGGGCGATTTTCACTTCTTCAGCAAAATCCAGTGCTTCTTTGTAATCAAAGCTACGCGTTTTGGCATTATGCCTGCCCGGTAACGGTGCCGGTATTTTCACCCCGAACAGCTTACCCGTCGTCATGAGCGCATACACTAATTCAGCCTCGGTGACATCGGCCATTTTCGCCAAAACATTCGTCCTGATACAAAAACTTAACTTCACGTCTAGTCCTCCGTTTGCAAAAGATTTTCAGTCATGTTGCCTTCTGTAAAAATCGATAACGCTGTCGAGATTGGGTCGCATAAAGTTCATGGCATCAATGGTTTCGCACCAGCCCGACAGGGATTCATTTGCTCTTACATACCATGCGTGCTGCTCGCTTCGGGTGTGATGACCCGTGATCAAAACAAGCATGTCGGGTTTAATTCTTCTGATGAACTCCAGATACTTCACCAGATGCGTCTTCGTGCCAAACGTGTCAGCATCGATAATGCACAGTATTTTATCTCTGGCGATAAAATAAAATCGCGCTATTTCTTCAAGCCCTTTTTCGAATAAAAAAGAGTTTGTTCGCACGCAAACCCGAATTTTTTCATGAGTCTGTTTAATTGATGGTTCCATCTTATGTCTCGCTCATCATGGTAAAATATATGAGATGGCTATTAAGCCTACTATTCCTGCCTGAATAGTGGCAAGGCAGTATATTCATTCCTCAGAATAAAATAAGACGGTGCTGGTCTTCTGATTAATAAGAATCTTCTCTGTGTCTATGAGTTAAAAATAAATAAACGATGATTTTATCTGGTGGTATGTTTTACGGTCTGAAGCATTAAGATATGGTCACTGTTGCGTAAACTTGTTGTTTTTATTTTTCTCAAAGAGGATTTTTTCATGACAAAGACAGCCGTTGCATTAGCCATGCTTAGCGTTTTTTTCACAGCATCAGTATGTGCCAGTGATTACGCGCGTATGATCAATATTGAAAACCCTGACCATCTGAAAATCAGGGTTCAGAATGCTATTTATGAAGAGGGTTACGATAGCGATTTTATTCCTCATGTCTGGTTTGGTAACGAAGATAACGGCGTGATGAATATCATTGTCGATAATGGTGCGGTGCTGAACGAATCTATTGAAAACGGCCTTAACTGCAACTATGCCATGATTGTCAGTAAAGACAACGGCGTCAACTTACAGGCAAACGGGAAAAACTGTCGTTATAAGAAAAAGAGTTACCGTTCCATTAACTCTCCGGTGATCACCATTATTAATGATTCATCTTTAACGCTTCGGCCCTATTTTTCCGTTAACGGGAATGACTTTTTTGCTGCCGCCAGCACGATCATCCCCAACGGGATCCGCATGTTCACCGGGGACAGTGGCGACTGGAAAAAACAGGGCGTTCGCCACGGGGATAACCTGAAAGTGAAATTTAGCTACACGCTGGCAGAGTCGGGTTCGCAAAAAGAGGTCGTCTGCCCGTCTCTTGACACCTTAACGGAAAACCGACTTTATCGCCTTCAGGGCGGTGAGCAAAATGCGCTCTGCGTCCTTGAGAGTAATGAGATTCACATTAAAAACGATCGTATTGTTGCCGGATGGAACAAACCTCTGACCAAAGCAGAGCTGCTGCAACGGATCGAAGCCACCGCCGCAGACGATGACGTCATCATAGATATGCCAGATGACAAATACATGGCGCTCTTTACCCAGCCGGATGAATATAAAATCCCGCTGAAAGCAGGGGACGCAAAGGCGACCATTACCTTAGTGGTTAGCAAAGTGACTGTTCCCGTCGCGCAGTAAAAAGGCCGTCTATTAGCGAAGCGGGCAGGCAGCATCTCACAGAGCCTGTTGCCTGCCCTATTCGTGCCGTTACGCCGGGCAGATCAGACTACGTGACAGGGACATCAGGTCTCGCCACATCATTGCATTAGCGACCACAAGCCGCAGGCAGCGGGGCCTGCGGATCGCTCTCTACCTGAAATTTCCAGTCGTAATACGTTTTTGCTTTGGCAAACTGTTTTGGATCGTGACGAAAGCCGACTTTTTTCCGTGGCGTACCCTTTCCGAGACTGCGCACGCCAATCCAGCGCCCCTGAGGATCGAGGATCATCCCCCAGTTTTTACTCCCGGTTAGCGGGTCGGCGTAGTGCTGGCGCAGGTGATAAAGCGGTTTTCGCCCGCGTTTATCAATAAGTAGCTGTTCGAAACGCACGGGAAAACAGCCATCACCGTTGCCGCGGTAGGCCTGTATCGCCGCGCGGATTTGATCCCCGCGAAATAAAAGCTCAGCCTCCTGTTGCGCCTGATAACGCATCAGCACCTCGTCGCGGCTTTTCAGCAGCGACAACGCCAGCGTAGAGAGCGCAATCAGCAGCAGCAGATAGGTAAAACCTCCCTGTTGTTTAATCGAACGCATCGCGATGATCCTGACCGGGTTTAGGTGGCGTCTCGACGTCAATAATTTGCCCTTCGTCATCGGTCTTCGCCTCCCAGATATCGCGGCGGTTGGTGATGGGATCCAGCGGCATCTGGCGCAGATAACCGGCCTCGATCAGATCCTCCAGGCTGTACGGCCCCGCCAGGCGATCGCGGCGGTAGTGATCGATCGCGCTGCGCAGCGCATGCAGGTTATGCTCGCGCACCACCTCTTTGGCTCTGTCCGCGTGCTGGAAAAAACGTGGAGCGACCAGGGTCATCAATGTCGCGATGATCGCCATCACCACCAGCAGCTCGATGAGCGTAAAACCTTTTTCACCATTGCGCATAGGGCACTCCATTCAGACCGCTGGCCGTACTGGTACTACTGACATCAAACACGTCTTTCCCTCCGCCGCTGAAATCGCCGGGTGGCTGCGTGGATGCGCGTAACCGCCAGGTCTCTTCATCATTTTTTCCCTCGCAATCGCACATCGGATCGCGCGGTATATGGCGCAGGAAGTAGATCATCGCGCCAGTGGGCGATGTCTTATCCCGGACGCCTTCCACCAGGCTTTTTAGTGTCGGCGGATATCCCGATTCGCTGGTTTTTTTCTCAATGATGCCGTCCACGCTTGCCTGGTGATAACGGTCAATGGCATCGCGTAGCGTGCGCAGCGACTCACGTAGCTGCGTCTCCTGCTGCCGCTGATGGTAGTTACGCATCAGCGGCGCAGCGGCAGCGGCAAGCGTGGCGAGTAGCGCCAGCGTGACGATCATCTCAATCAAGGTAAAACCGCGCTGGCGCTGCATTACGATGCTCCGTTTTCCGTCTCTGACTCATCGAGGATCGGTGGCGGCAGCGTGGCCGCCCGGTCAGGGAAATGGGCCGGCGGCGCAAGCGCCGGTGCGGTAAACCCGCTGCCCGGCTCGTCGCGCTGCAGGTCGCGCAGTTGAATGCTGTCGCCCGTTAAATCGTCGCTGCCCATCTCAATGGTACTGACGTGGCTTCCCGGTAAATCGAGGTTGCGCTCAATAGTCGGCGTAATTAACAGCACCACCTCCGTGCGCTCTTTGTTGTCGGAATTGCTGCTAAACAGGCGGCCCAGCCCCGGGATGTCACTTAATAACGGCGTTCCTTTTTGGGTCGTGGTTTCATCCTGCTTGATCAGCCCTGCCAGCATCTGGGTCTCGCCGTTCATACTGCTGAGCGTGGTATTGGCTTCGCGTTTCGTGGTGCGGTAATACTTTGCTCCGTTCTCACCGGGTTCTTCGGCGCCCAGGGCACTGAGCGTGAACTTCACCTCCATTGAGATATTGTCATCCATACTGACTTCCGGGGTGACTTCCAGCTTCAGGCCGACGTCCTGATAATCCACTTTCTGTTGCGAAATCCCGTCATTGACGGTTGTGGTCAGTACCGGGATCGTTTGACCAATATCAACCAGCGCTTTTTTATTGTTTTTCACCCGGATCCGCGGGTTGGCCAGCACTCTGGCGTTGCTCAACACTTTTTTCATGTCAATGGTCATATTGTCGATATCGACCATGATATTTTTGGCGCTCAGGTCGCCCAGCGGGATCCCGCTTCCCTTTAAATCACCTTCTTTACTTTTCGCAAAACCCGCACTGATGGTTTGCGGCAGCTTCACGCCAAGCGCTTCGAGATCGTTGGTATTTACTTCCAGCACCTCAACGGCCAGCGTGACCTCCGCTTCAGGCCGGTCGAGCGTCACTAACAGGCGCTCCGCTTTTTCCACGTTCTCTTTTGGCCCGCGCAGGGTGACGGAGTTGGTTCGCTCATCAACGTGCACATCCTTCAGCTTGACCATATTGCGCAGGGCGACGTTGACCTCTTTTGCTTTCGCATAACCCAGGAAGATGGTTTTGACGACCACGTCGCGATAGATCTTCTCTTTTTGCGCGGTGGCGGGGTAGATCAGCAACGTATTGCTGTTCAGCACCTTCTTCCGCAGGTTATTCGACAACAGCAGCACGTTGATAGCATCTTCCGCAGTGGTGCGTTTGGCTATCAGGCTGCCGGTAGTGCTGGAGGAAATATCTTTGTCAAAAATGATATTGACCCCGGTCATCTGGCTGATGGTGTTAAAGATGGCCATCAGGCTGTGCTCGCGAAAATTAAGCGCTATCGTTTTTTGCAGTTCCCGGTTCAGACGCTGCTCCGGCTGGTTGATCCGCGACACCTCACGCATCAGGTGATCGCGCAGCGCGCGCGCCTGGGGCCAGTTGGGATCTTCTTCCAGCACCTGCTGGATTTTGTGCAGCGCGCGTGCCGGGTCGCGGGTGCTGTTAGCCACCGCCTCCTTATACAATGCGTCCAGCGCTCTACGGGCATCGAGTTTGCGTAAGCCCTGCAGGGCGCGCAGGTTACCGGGCTCATAGGTAAGCGCATCGCGCCACATTTGCGTCGCCAGGGTGTAATTGTTCTGACGCACCGCGAGATCGGCGTTTTTCAGATAGTCATTGACCAGCTTTTTGCTGATGTCAGCCTGCTCGGCGCGAAGCGCAATATCCTGTGGGCTGGCGATGCGCTGTTGATCTATCTCCTTAAGCCGCTTAACCAGCACCTGCGGCGAGGCGGTCACTGATTCCCGGACCGGAGGCGCCGCACGTTGTGCACAGCCGCTCAGTAGCGCGCATGACAACAAAAAAGTGAGAGCAATAGTTTTTTTCATGATTAATGTGTCGGTTCCGATTGCAGCTCATCCAGTTCCAGCCGCTGCTGGCTATGGGTGGGTTGCCATTCAAACAGGAGGTGGTCGTTCGCCACCGCTTTTAAAATCCAGTTGTTGACCGGCGAACTGCCGATCCAGATCCTGCCGTCCGCCCTGCAGCGCTCGCAGACCGGCCAGGTCTCTTTGCCATCCGTCAGCACAACGATCCTCTGACGGTTTTCCCACCAGGCACCGAGGAGCTGAAGCGGTAGCGGCGGTGCGGTTGGTGTCGCCTCTTCAGGCCGATAGTTTTCCGGCGGCTTTTCTGCTGCGTCTTGCGTCCTGCTATGTGGCGTTGAAAAGAGATCGATGCGCGTTGCGTGAGCCGTCTCCGGCTTTGCTGGCGCGGGGCGCGGGCGTGAGACCGGCTGCGCCTCAAGCGGCGCTTGCGATATCTCGTCATCGGCAAACTGGCTCCAGAAAACAGCACCGGCGGTCAGCACCAGCGCCAGCTGTAAATAGCGCGGCAGTTTCATGGCGACTCCTTCAACAGGCGAAGCTGCACGGTGGCGCTGAGCTGGCTTTCCGATGGCCCGGCGCGCCGCAGGCTTAGCTGCTCAATGCGTAACGGCAAAGTGCGGCTTAGCGTTTCCAGGGCGTCCATCAGCGGCAGATATTCACCGCGCAGCGGAATATCCAGCCGTAGCGCGGTTTTGCCGTCGTCGTTTTCCAGCTGATAGCGGCTGGCGTCGACCTTCATCCCTCGGCTCCTGAACTGCTCAAAAATGAGCCTGACCTGCTGATATTCTCCGAGGCTGATGCGGCTTTGCAGTTCCGGCTGCTGTTTATCCAGCGGCAGCGCGGTTTGTAGCTGCGCCTGGATCCGGGCAAGGTTCTCCTGCAAATGGATGGTGTGCGGCCGCACGCCGCCAAGCCATAACAGCAGCAGCCCTGCGGGCAGCCCGGCGAGCACGAGCGGAACCGTTCCGATGCGCCCGGCAAATAACGCCGCCTGCCAGCGCAGCACGGCGGGTTTATTCTGAAGCCGCATGGTGCGCCTCCGTCGTCACCTTGACGTCGAGTACCGCGTTAATCGGCCAGGCAGGATCGCCCTGCGCCGACTGGCGATGGTTTTCAAGCACCACATGCGCCGGCAACTGCTGTAGCCGCTCGCTAAAGGCGAGCAGGGCGTCAAGATTGCCTGCATTCACCGTAAGCCGCGCATCGCCTTTACTGGCAATGACGTCAATGCTCAGGAGCGCAATATCAGGCGTCAGTACGCTGCCGATGTTATCCAGCAGCTTGATGGCAGGCGGGACGGCCTGCAGTTGCTGAGCCTGGCGCAACCGGCGCTGCTCCACTTCACGCAGCTTGCGCAGCACTTGCTGCCGTTGGGCGAGCTGCTGCTGTACCTGCGACGTCTCCAGCTCAAGGCGCTGGTGCTCAAACAGGCCATACATCACGGCACCGGTGAGCGGTAAGCAGAGGAGTCCGGTTAACAGCAGCGTGCGTGCGGCCCACGGGGAACTACGCGTAAACAGCGGCGTCATGAGGACTCTCCTGTAGCGCGACTTCCTGGTGATGCTCACCGTCGGTATGAATGACGTAGCCAGGACAGTCCTGCATTCCGCTTAGCCGGGCGATAACCCGCAGCTGGGCGTCCATCTCCTGCTGTGGCAGGGTGAGTGTCCAGACGTCGCGCCAGCTGTGGTGCTGACGGCTGGCAATCCGGCTATGGTGGGGGCTCATCGCCACAAACAGGCCGTTTTCCGGCAGTGCGGCGGCGAAGTGGCTAAACAGCTTTTGAAACGGCGTGACAACACCGCGAAACCGCAGCCGCTCCCGACGCGCCAGCGTGACAAGCAGGTGCCAGCAAGGTTGCTTCAGGCACGCGGCCAGCGCTGACTGCTGCCAGTTAAGGGTCTCGAAGCGCACCTGCCAGTCGACGGGCGGACTCGCGCGAAGAATCGCCTGCTGTCGGGCGAGCTGGAGCAGTTCCTGCGGTGTGGTCACGCCGTCATGCCAGGGCTGAATTAAAAACGTCAGATCGTCGGTATCGAGGTGAAACTCCACCGCGTCACGCCACGGTAAGACGGAAGGGCGCTGGCGCAGCAGCGTTTCGAGCGCGGCTTCAAGAGGCTCATCTGGCCGGCGTTCATGGGTGGCGAGAACCACGTTGTTGCGGCGCAACCGCACGGCATGAGGCCAGATATCGCACTGCCAGGTGTTAGTGAGTGATAACACGGTTCACCTCCTCCCAGGTGGTTTTGCCTTCGAGCACGGCGCGCAGCGCGATGGTCGAGAGCGGAACAAAACCGTCATTCAGCGCCACTTCCTTTAGCTTGCGCCGGGGCGATCGCGCCAGCATTGCCTCTTTCATCGCATCGCTGAAATGCAGCACTTCCGCCAGCGCCAGCCTGCCGCGAAAACCGCTGTCGCGGCAGGTATCGCAGCCTCGCCCTCGACGCCAGCGGGGCGTGAGCTGCTGCAGCGGTCCGGATTGCCACGCCGCGAGAAGGTCATCTGTGGGTGTGGTGTCATCAATACAGTCCGGGCAAATCTGGCGCACCAGCCGTTGCGCCACGACGCCGTTAAGGGCGGTGATCAGGCTGGCGGGCTCCACCTGCATATATAAAAAACGTTCCAGTACGCTAAAGACGTCATTGGCGTGAACCGAGGAGAGCACCACGTGGCCGGTGAGCGCCGCCTGCACGGCAATGCCGGCGGTTTCACCGTCGCGGATCTCACCCACCAGGATGATGTCCGGGTCGTGACGCAAAATGGCGCGCAGGCCGCGGGCGAAGGTGAGCCCTTTTTTATCGTTGACCGGAATTTGCAGCACGCTGTTGAGCTGGTACTCCACGGGATCTTCAATGGTGATAATTTTGCATTCACCACTGTTAAGTTCGCTGAGTGCTGAATAGAGGGTGGTGGATTTCCCGCTCCCCGTTGGCCCGGTGACGAGTACCATACCGTGGGGCAGATGGGTTAACTGGCGAATCGCACCCAGCGTGTGCTCATCAAAGCCGAGCGTCTCCAGGCGCAGGTTTTGATCGTGAGATTTATCCAGCACGCGCAGTACGGCATCCTCGCCATAGACGCCCGGCATGATGGACACGCGAAAATCGACGGGACGCTGGAGAATCAACGCCTTAAAGCGCCCGTCCTGTGGCGTGCGTCGTTCGGAAATGTCCATGCAGCTTAATACTTTGAGACGGGAGATCACCTGCTCCGCCTGCTGAAGCCCGGCGCAGTGGCGAATGCTGTGCAGGACGCCATCAATGCGGTACTTCACCATCAACCCATCCGCGACGGCGCAAAGATGAATATCGCTGGCGCGGCTCTGCAGGGCATCAAACAGCGTGGCGTTAACCAGCTTAATGACGGCGTGGGGTTCACTGGCGATGGCTGCTGGGGTGATCTCCAGCCACCGGGCCTCTTTATTCTCTTCACTCTGCTGCTGCTCCAGCTGATCGAGCGTGCGCTGCTGTTTTGCCAGTTCATCAAGGCGGGCATTAAGCTGAGAGAGCGGGGCGAGCGCGGGGAGCGCATTCACGTTATAGGCCCACTGGCGCAGCGCCAGTGAAAACGGATCGCCCAGCGCAACGTGGAGCTGACCGTTAACGCGCAGCGGCAATGCTCGCTGGCTGAGCGATTCGGTCAGCGGCACGGCTTCGAAATCCTCTTCGCTGTCGGCGAGCTGTGTGGGTGAGAGCGGCGTGAGCCCCAGGGAACCGGCGGCTTCTTCTAACGCGCCTGGGAAACTGTCCAGCAGTTCCGCCAGCGCCTGACAGCGCTGCTCGTCTGGCAGGTCGAAAAGGGGTTCTACAGACGGTGAGTGAGACATTATTGCAATCCTCCTGCCAGTTCAAAAATGGGCATGTACAGTAAAAACACGACGAGCCCAACGATGCCGCCAACGACCATCATCAGAATCGGTTCAAAAATTTTGCTAAAGGTTTCAATCGCGCGTTCCAGCGATTCATCATAAAAAGCGGCGATCCGCTCGCACATGGCAGGCAGTTCGCCGCTGCGCTCGCCGACCTGCAGCAGGCGGCTGGCGACAGGAGTCGTCATCCGTTGCGCTTCCAGCATGCGGGAGAGCGACTCGCCGGCGGCGACGTCGCGGATAACCTGTTCAACCTGCTGACGATGCGTGGCGGGCAGGATCTCCCGGCTCAGCATTAGCGCATCTGGCGCGGGAAGGCCGCCCTGTAACAGCAGGCCCAGCGTGCGGTAAAAACGCACCAGCACAGAAAGCTGGTGCTGCTGGCGTAAGGCGGGAATGCGCAGCAACAAACCGAGCGCGCGCTGGCGCAGGCGCGGGCTGCGCACCGCCATCACGATGCCTGCGACCGCTGCCGCGCAACCGGCCAGCAACAGCGAGCCATGGGTTTGCGTCAGGCGTCCCCACCAGAGGATAAGCTGTGCGCTGGCGGACGGGTTCTTCATCCCGTCAAACACCACGGAAAAACGCGGAATAATAAAGCCGAGCAGAAAGAACAGAATTATCCCGCCGGCGGCAATGACAATCGTCGGATAGAGCAGGGTTGATTTAATCCGCTTGCGCAGAATTTCCATTCTTGATTCGTAAAACTGAAAACGCTTTAGCGCCTCGGGTAAGTGTCCGGTTTGCTCAGAAGAGGCAACGGTGTTAATCAGCAGAGGCGGAAACAGTGCTGGTAGCGCCATCATCGCCTGGGAGAGTTGCGCTCCTTCGTAGAGCTTTTTAACCAGCGTATCCAGAACCAGCGAGGTGCCACCATCGCGGCTGCTTTCGCGCAGCGCTTCGACGGCCTCGACCACGACCAGCCCGGCTTCCAGCAGAGCGATAAGCTCCTGCAAGAACAGATTCAGTGGAAAGCGTTTCTCCTTGCGGGCGGGGCGTTCCTGTACCTGCAAAACGATGCCGCCGCCGGCAATAATGCGGGCGCTGGCATCATCAGGCGACGCGGCAAGTACGGTCTGATTGGCGCGTTTCCCCCCCTGGAGGATGGTGACGGTATATGGTTTCATTTTGGCAACAGTGTATGGCTCTGCCTTTTAAGGCGGGCATAATGCGGAGCCACTTTTTTTATGTATTGTTGACGAAGTGCGCGGCGCTGGGGGGTATTTGCCGTTCCGGCGTTATACGCTCCCACCGCGTCCCAGGTATAACCAAAGCGCTGGATTTGACCTGCCAGGATCCAGGCGCCGGTCATGACACTTTGGCAAGGGTCGGTTAGCAGATCTTTTTGACTAATACGAAATTTACGCAGCGCATCGAAGTGAATGCTATTGATCTGCATCAGACCGACATCCATTGAGCCATCACGATTTTTGTTGATGGCCCGGGTATTACCGTTGGATTCCACTATCGCTATCGCCTGTAATAGCTCTGGCTCAATGCCGTAACGTTCTCCCGCCAGCTGCCAGCAATCGGCCCGGCAGGAAAATACGCTGAAGATAAACAGCGAATATATGGACAGGCGCAGCATATTCAGAACCCGTAAGTGACAGGCTTACCGTCTTTACCGCCGGAGGTTATTTCGACTTCATTAATGGCGTCTTTTGTCCGGGCGGGGTTATGCCACTGGTACGGATTGCCCCAGGGGTCTAACGGCACATGCTGGCTAAGATAAGGGCCATTCCAGTTTTGCGCGTTGGAAGGCTTTTCAGTCAGCGCTTTCAGACCTTGTGTTTCACTTGGATAACTGCCGGTGTCGAGGCGATATTGCCCTAGAGCCTCAGCAAGCGAGCGCATCTGGCGCATGGCGGTTTTCTCCTTAGCCGAGTCGACATTTGAGAAGACTTTTGGCCCGACAAATCCTGCCAGCAGCGCAATAATCATCAGCACGACCAGCAGTTCAAGCAGGGTGAAACCACCCTGTTTTCGCATCACGTTTGTTGCATATTTCATTGAGAGCGTCCCTAGTTGGATAATAGTTGTGATTAATTCCTGAATTTTCCCTGATAAAAGAGCGGGAACACAGGTATGCCATCTTTTTTAATTGGTGAAGATGGGAAAATTAAATAAAGAAGCGTCTTACAGGATGCGAGAATTCTCCCGCGCTGTCGTTGAAGTATTTATTATAAATGCGAGAGATATTTCTTATTTAACGCGGAGGGTTTCCTGATTCACCACTCTATTATCCCCAACGATCTCGGCGCTAAAAAAAAAGACAATTTGCGAGGTAATCCATAGGACTATCATCACAAAGCAATAAGGAACTTTGATGAAAAAACTTACATTATCTCTGTTAATTGGTAGCGCACTAATGGCGCAGTCGGCTTTCGCGGCGCAGGCACCGCGAGCGGTCACCTATCTGACCTCCTGGGGCGTTCCGGTCGAGTCCGTTGAGGATATGAAAGAGGTGAAAGCGGATACGTTCCTGCTTTCATTTGGTGGCTGGGATGCAAGCGGTAAGCTGTCCAGTTCCGATAATATTGTTTCAGTACCACAATATGATCCCTGGTACATTAATGCGCCAGCCTATGTCGTGTGGAGCCAGCTGAAGCTGGCGCACCCGGAGAAAAAAATGATGCTGGCGCTCGGCGGCGAGACGTATTCCGCGATGTGGTCTTATCTGAATAACGCGCAAACGCGAGAAACGCTGGCGCAGAATCTGGTGAATCTGCTGAATACCAACTTCCCGGTATATAAAAAGAACCTGAAGCCGGAAGAGATGGTTGGCGAATGCCTGAGCGCCGACTGGCAAGGCAAATGTAATATGGCGAACTACCAGAAGGCGGGTACCGTTCAGCTTGACGGCATCGATTTTGACTTTGAAAAGCCCGATCGCGTCACGCCAGAGGAAAACGCAAACCTGCTGGATCTGGCTGAACGGGTTCGTAGCAAGCTCAATGCGTCTGGCAGCAAAAAGCTGCTGAGCCTGACCACCTATCACGTCGGTGCTGACCCGGAGAACTGCACCAACAGCGCGGTAACCGAGAATTGTTCCTTCGTTGAGGCGGCTCGCTCTTCACACCATGGCGAAGTTCTGCCGCTGCTGACGCAGGGGAAAAACGTTTTCGATTTCTTCAACGTCATGGCCTATGACGCCGGCCCACGCTTTAAGTATGACGTGGCGATGGCTAACTACGCCCGGGCGGTGGGTGATAAGAGCAAAATCGTTCTCGGTCAGACCATCAACTCCCAGTGGGGGCCAGAAGGTCGCTTTGTTGAAAATCGACAGAACAACGTAAACCGTGCGGGCTGGCAGGCGGAAAACGGCTATGGTGGGTTCTTTATCTGGACGTTGGGTTCAAACGATCAGCAGCTGTCCATCCCGCAGCAGGTTGACTATTTCAATGAAATGAAAGAGCGCGCGGACCTGATGTCGCCTGAACGCCCGCAGGACACCGTCGCGCCAACTGCGCCAGCAGGACTGAAGGTGCTGAACAATGGCTTGACTATCACCCTTGCCTGGCAGCCCTCCACCGATGACCGTGGCGTAGTGGGATATGACATCTACCGTAATGACATCAAAGTCGGGTCTTCAACGGACACCCAGTGGACCGATAATGCGGTTGAGACCGGCGGTGTGGTGTACCACTACAGCGTTAAAGCACGTGATGCAGCGAACAATATCTCTGAAAGCAGCAACGTGGTTAAGGTAGAAACCGTACAGGTCGAAGAGGGACGTCCTGACGCGCCAGGCGGCCTGGCCCTGGTTTCTTCGACGGAAAACAGCCTGACGGTGAAATGGAATGCGGTAGACAACGCGGTGAAATACCACGTGCTACGCGATGGGGCGGAGTTACTCACCGTAAGCGGAACGCAGATCTTCGACAGCGGCCTGCGCGCGGGAACAACCTACAGCTACCAGGTGATCGCCGAAAATGCCAAAGGTCATCAGTCTCTCGCCAGTACACCGCTTAAAGCCACGACGAAAGAGGGGTCTGTGACGCCTGAGCCGGAAGGCGAGTGGAAAGTCGGTACGCGCTATAAGACTGGAGAAATTGTCACGTATAACGGCACACAGTATCGCTGCGTGCAGGGGCACACGTCTCAGTCCGACTGGGCGCCGACTGCGGCTGCGACGCTTTGGCAGCCTGTACCTTAATCTTTCGCGGCCCTCGCAAGGGGGCCATTTTCAGGCGTAAGCACGCCTTATTTATTACTTTTTGTTAACTTATTGTTATCATTTATAGTGCAAAAAATTAACAATGGCACTATTGTAGTGCAATATTTGCACTGTTTTTGTGCGTTTCATGTTCTTTTCTGGCCTTTATCGTCTCAGGATGCCGCTTGCATCTGTAACAATACGTTGCTGTAACCCCTTCATTTACTACCGCTTTTTTAAATCTCTTTTGAACCATTAAAAAATTGGTTCGTTTATTGCTTAATCATTAGCACGATAAGTAGCACGCCATATCAATAACTTATCGTTCATAAAAAGAAAATAACGATGATAGTGAGCGAACCAATATGGAAAAACCGTCACGGTTTCTGGCCAATTCCAGCACCGCGCTTGAGCAACTGCGCGGGCTAATCAACCAGCATGAGTCAACACCAGGCACTCCGCTGCCCACGGAACGTGAGCTGTCGGAAACACTCGGCGTAGGACGACGCGAAGTGCGTCGCGCGCTGGACGTGCTGGAAGAAGAAGGGCGGATCTGGCGTAAACAGGGCAAAGGCACCTTTATTGGTCCGGCTGCCCCTGTTGAACCGCTGGCCCTTCAGGGATTGGTTCAGCAGACCAATCTGCTGGAAGTGATGGAAGCTCGTATACAGATCGAACCCGGCTTAGCCCGGCTTGCGGCACTGCGTGCCACCAGGGAAAACCTCGCGCTCATGCAGCGCATGCTGGAACGCATCGACAAGGTCAGCCCGGATGACCGCGATCTCAATGAACTCTGGGATAGCGCCTTTCACCGCGCCATTGCCGAGGCGGCGGGCAATCGCCTGATGCTCGGCCTGTTTGACGCCATTGACGCCGTGCGGCGCGAACCCGGCTGGCAGCATCTGCGTGAATTAGCCCGCACGCCCGAACGTGTCGACAGCTACAACGACCACCATCACAAGATCATGTCCGCGATTATCCATCGCCAGCCTAATGAAGCAGCGGCCGCCATGCGCGAACACCTGCTAAGCCTGCAAAACGCCCTGATTCAGGCGATCCACCTTGAGGACGATTTCACGCTATGACGACGATCCCGTTTAAGGACTCCACGCCTGTACTCCGGCTGAATAATCTCAACGTTAAGTTTTCCGGCTCGCCGGTCAGCGTCCTGGACGGCATTTCCCTGACGGTCAAAGCGGGCGAAACGCTGGCGCTGGTGGGGGAGTCCGGCTGCGGGAAAAGTATCACCTCACTGGCGCTGATGGGTTTACTGCCCGCCAGCGCGCAGATTGTCAGCGGCGAGATGCAGTTTCGCCGCCACGACCTGCGCAAGCTCTCGCCGCGGGAATATGCCGACCTGCGCGGGAGCGAGCTGGCGATGATTTTTCAGGAGCCGATGACCTCGCTCAATCCGGCCTTCACGTTAGGCGATCAGCTCAGTGAAGCGGTCATGCGTCACCAGAACGTTACGCGCCCGGAGGCGATGAAGGTCGCGCTGCAGATCCTTGAAAAGGTGCAGATCCCGGCGGCGGAGATGCGCCTCAAGGCGTATCCGCACCAGCTTTCCGGCGGCATGCGCCAGCGCGTGATGATTGCCATGGCCCTGATCAACCACCCTAAACTGCTGATTGCCGATGAACCGACCACTGCGCTCGACGTCACCATCCAGGCGCAAATCCTGACCCTGCTGAACACTCTAAAAGAGGAAACCGGCACGGCGGTGCTGATGATCACCCACGATTTGGGCGTGGTGGCCGAAGTCGCCCAGCAGGTGGCGGTGATGTACGCCGGGCAGGTGGTGGAGCAGGGGAGCGTTGAGGCAATATTCGCTGACCCGCAGCACCCGTACACCATCGGCCTGATGGGCTCGATCCCTTCGCTGGGCGCACGCAAAGGCCAGCTCTCCACCATTCCCGGATCGGTCCCGCTGCCGGAGTCCATGCCGAAAGGCTGCCGTTTCGCGACGCGCTGCCCGTTTGCGCAGTCGCGCTGTCATGATGAAAAACCGCAGCTCACCACGCTCGGCGCGGGCCATCAGGTCGCCTGCTTCCGCGTGCCGCTCGAACACCACATTGCCCTGGGAGAGACCGCATGACCACGCCCATTCTTGAAGCCCGGGACCTCAGCAAGCTTTTCCCCGGTCCGAAAAAACTCTTTTCCCCGGCCCGGTTTGTCACGGCGGTCGATCGCGTTTCGCTTGCCGTGATGCCGGGCGAAACGCTGGCGATTGTCGGCGAGTCCGGTTCCGGGAAATCCACCCTCGGCCGTCTGCTGCTGCGTCTGCTGGCCGCCAGCGAAGGACGCGTGTTTTATCAGGGGGAGGAGATTACCCACGCCACAGGCGCCCGTCTGAACCAGCTCCGGCGCGAACTGCAGATTATTTTTCAGGATCCTTTTGCCTCGCTGAACCCGCGCATGACGGTGGAGCAGATCGTCGGTGAGCCGCTGTGGCTGCACCAGAACATGAAGAAAGCGGATCGTCAGTACCGCGTCGCGGAGCTGCTCAAGACCGTTGGCCTGCCTGCCGCCTGGGCCGGGCGTTATCCGCACGAGTTTTCCGGCGGGCAGCGCCAGCGTATCGGCATTGCCCGCGCGCTGGCTTCCGGGCCAAAGCTGCTGCTGGGCGACGAGCCGGTTTCCGCGCTGGATGTGTCGGTGCAGGCGCAGGTGGTTAATCTGCTGGAGAGCCTGAAGCACCAGCTGGGGCTGACGATGGTGATCGTCGCCCACGGTCTGGCGGTGATCCGCCACATGAGCGACCGCGTGGCGGTGATGTACCTTGGGCAGATCGTTGAGCTTGCCACCGTCGACGAGATCTTTGACGCACCGCTGCACCCTTACACCCAGGCGCTGATCGCCTCGGCGCCGCAGATGCAGCCGGGTGTTGAGCGCGACGCGCCGCTGCTGCAGGGGGATCTGCCGAACCCGGCGAACCCGCCGTCGGGCTGTCGCTTCCACACCCGCTGCCCGTACGTCACCGACGAATGCCGCCAGGTCGAGCCGATTAATCAGGTGCTCGACGGCGGGCGTCAGGTTGCCTGCCACCGCTGGCAGGAAATTAACCGCGATCGCAGCGTTATCCAGATCGCACCGCCATCCGCAGCCTTTCTGCGCCGCCGCGCGCTGTTTGAACACGCGGCCACTCACTCCTCCCTTCCTTCAAGGAACTCATGATAATGACAATGCGTAATTCTCTTTTGACCGTACTGGGAAGTGTTATGTTGCTTGGCGCGGCGCTGCCCGCCCATTCTGAAAGCGTGCTGCGAATCGGCCTGGGGGCAGACCCGGACATGCTCGACCCGCACCTGGCGCGCACCTACTATGGCCGCTTCGTGTTTGCCTCCCTGTGCGACAGGCTGGTGGACGTCGACGAGCATCTGAAGGTCGTGCCAGGTCTCGCGAAATCGTGGGCCTGGAGCGCCGACGGCAAAACGCTGACCATGGATCTGCGCGAAGGCGTGACCTTCCATGACGGAGAGAAATTCGATGCCGCCGCCGCGAAATACAACCTCGACCGTGCCCTGACCCTCAAAGGCTCCCTGCGGAAAAGCGAGATCTCCTCCGTGGAATCGGTAGAGGTCACCGGCCCGATGCAGATAGCGCTGCACCTGAAAACGCCGGACGCCGCGCTGCTGATGCAGCTTACCGACCGCGCGGGCGCGATGATGGCGCCCGAGGCCGCGAAAAAGCCTGACTTTGCCGCCCATCCGGTCTGTTCTGGCCCGTACAAGTTCGACAGCCGCGTGTCGCAGGACCGCATCGTTCTGACCCGCTTCGACAACTACTGGAACAAAGGCGCCTACCACTTCGACAAAATTATCTATCTGCCGATCCCGGATGCTTCCGTGCGTCTGGCGAACCTGCGCGCGGGCGATCTTGACCTGACCGAAGGCATCGCCGCCAGCGACGTCAAAACCGTCGAAGCCGACAGCAAGCTGGCGCTGGCGAAGGTCACCGGCCTGGGCTATCAGGGGATCACCTTCAATATTAACAACGGCAAGGTCCCGGCGAACGATCCGTTCAAAGATGCCCGCGTGCGCGAGGCGTTTTCTCAGGCCATCGACCGTGAAGCGTTAAACCAGGTGGTTTTCGAAGGCCTCTACACTCCGGCAAACCAGGCGTTTTCGACGGTGAGCCCGTATCACGTGAATCTGCCGGTTCCGCCGCGCGACGTTGATAAAGCCAAAGCGCTGCTCAAAGCGGCAGGCGTCACCGCGCCGCTGACCGTCAACCTGCTGGTGCCGAACAACCCAACCTCGCAGCAGGTGGGACAGGTATTGCAGGCGATGGTCGCCGAGGCCGGCTTCACGCTGAACCTGCAGATGACCGAATTTGCCACGCTGCTGGATCGCCAGCAGAGCGGTGATTATCAGCTGAGCTTCTCCGGCTGGTCGGGTCGCCCGGATCCGGACGGCAGCATCTACGGCTTTATCCACAGCAACGGCACGCTTAACGACGGCCGTTACAGCAACGCGCAGGTCGACGAATGGCTGACGCAGGCGCGCCAGAGCACCGACCAGGCCGCACGCCAGCCGCTGTATGACAAGGTGGTGAAGCAGCTGCAAACCGACATGCCGATTGCCTACCTCTACTTCGAGCCGCGCATTTTTGGCCTGAACAAGCGCGTGCAGGGCTTTAAGCCTTACCCGGACGGCATCGTGCGTCTGGCGGGTTTGACGCTGGCGAAATAAACGTCCTGAGGAGAACCCATGCTGGAACTGATTTGCAAACGTCTGCTGCTGGCCGTCCCGACGCTATTGCTGGTGAGCATGATGGTGTTCGGGCTGCAAAAGCTGCTGCCCGGCGACCCGCTGATTGCGATGGCCGGTGAGGAACGCGATCCGGCGGTGATCGCCCAGCTGCGCGCGGAGCTGAACCTGGATGCGCCGATCCCGGTTCAGTATTTCCACTGGCTGACGCGGGCGCTGCAGGGCGATCTTGGCGTCTCCTTGCGCACGCACGAGCCGGTGACCGAGCTTATCGCCAGCAAGCTACCGGTTACGCTGGAGCTGTCGCTGCTGGCGATGATTATTGCGCTGGTGTTTGGCATCAGCATGGGGATCCTTGCGGCGGTGAACAAAAACAGCTGGGTCGATCACGGGGCGAACTTCGTGGCGATTTCGGGGATCTCTATTCCCCACTTCTGGTTGGGGATCCTGCTGATTCTGGTCTTCTCGGTGAACCTGCAGTGGCTGCCCGCGTCCGGCTACGTGCCGTTCAGTGAAGATCCGCTTCAGAACCTGCGCACGCTGCTGCTGCCTGCGTCCGTGCTCGGAACCGGGCTGGCGGCGACGCTGATGCGCCATACCCGCGCGTCGATGATTGCGGTGCTGAAAGCGGATTATATCCGTACCGCACGCGCCAAGGGGCTGCTGCCGAAGGCGGTCATTCTAAAGCACGCGTTTCGCAACGCGCTGGTGCCGGTGATCACCCTCACCACGCTGCTGTTCGGCGAGCTGCTGGGCGGCGCGGTGCTGACCGAGCAGGTGTTCACCATTCCGGGCTTCGGCAAGATGATCGTCGACTCGGTGTTCAACCGTGACTACGCGGTGGTGCAGGGCGTGGTGCTGATCGTGGCGATCGGCTTCCTGCTGCTCAACCTGCTGGCCGACGTGCTTTATGTCCTTATCAACCCGAAAATGCGAGGTTAACGATGGCGGAACTGACGACGCAAACCGTAGCCCCCGCGCTGCCGCGCGCGCAGAACCGGGTGCTGAAGAAATTCCTCGCCAATAAAAGCGCGGTGATTGGCGCGCTTGTGGTGGGTTTCTTTGTGCTGGTGGCGCTGCTGGCGCCGTGGATCGCCCCGTTTGACCCGGTTAAAGCCAACTTCCTCGCGGTGCGCAAAGCGCCGTCAGCGATGTACTGGTTCGGCACCGACGAGCTGGGGCGCGACATTTTGTCCCGCATTATCTGGGGAGCGCGAACCTCGCTGATGGCGGGCTGTATGTCGGTGGTTATCGCGGTGGTCATCGGCGTGCCGCTGGGGCTGGTGGCGGGCTACTTCCAGAAGATGTGGGACGGCGTCATCTCGCGCTTTATCGAGGCGCTGCTGGCCTGTCCGTTCCTGATCATGGCGATCGCGCTGGGGGCATTTTTAGGCCCGAGCCTGACCAACGCGATGATCGCCATCGGTCTTTCGGCGATGCCGATCTTCGCCCGCCTGACGCGCGGGCAGGTGATCGCCATTCGCAACGAAGAGTACATCGACGGCGCGCGGGCGATTGGCCTGCCGGATCGCTGGATCATCATTAAATACGTTCTGCCAAACGTGATGTCGCCGATCCTGGTTCAGGCCACGCTGGCCATTGCCTCGGCGATTATTGCCGAAGCCAGCCTGTCGTTTTTAGGGCTGGGGCAGCAGCCGCCCAATCCGTCCTGGGGGTCCATGCTCAATACCGCGAAAGGTTTCCTTGAGCAGGCGCCGTGGATGTCCGTTTTCCCCGGCGTGGCGATTTTCCTTGCCGTGCAGGGCTTTAATTTACTTGGCGACGGGCTGCTCGATGCGCTCGATCCGCGCCACGACTAAGGAGTCATGATGACCAAAGCGCTTGATTTTACATCCGGTTACGCTTCACGCCGCCCGCCGATGATGGGCCACAACGCCGTTGCCACTTCGCAGCCGCTGGCGGCGCAGGCGGGAATGAAAATGCTGCAGCTGGGTGGTAATGCCGTCGATGCGGCCATTGCCACCGCCATGGCGCTGACCGTTGTCGAGCCGACCGGCAACGGCATCGGCAGCGACGCCTTTGCCATCGTCTGGGACGGTGAAAAACTTCACGGCCTGAACGCGTCCGGGCGCTCGCCGGCCAGCTGGCATGCGGATCTGTTTGCCGGTAAAAGCGCAGTGCCGGAAATCGGCTGGGACGCGGTGACGGTGCCGGGTGCGGTGTCGGGCTGGGTGGCCCTGGCGGAACGCTTCGGCACGCTGCCGCTGACCACGCTGGCGCAGCCTGCGATTGACTACGCGCGCAACGGCTTCCCGGTCTCGCCGCTGATTGGTCATCTCTGGCAGCGCGGCTATAACAAGCTGAAAGATCAACCTGGCTTTAGCGCCTGCTTTGCGCCGGAAGGCCGCGCCCCGCGCGTGGGGGAGATCTTCCGTAACCCGGCGCAGGCACATTCGTTGGAGCTGATTGCCAAAACCAACGGTGAAGCCTTTTACCGTGGTGAGCTGGCGCAGAAAATCGCCGCCTTCGCCCAGGAGCACGGCGCGCACCTGTCAGCGGAAGATCTGGCAAACCATCGCGTGGACTGGGTTGAACTGCTGTCGCGCGACTTCGCGGGCGGCTCGGTACAGGAGCTGCCGCCAAACGGGCAGGGGATCGCCACGCTGATTGCACTCGGTATTCTGGAGCAGTGCGGCATTGAGAAACATCATCCGGACTCCGTGCAGTCTCTGCACTTATCCATTGAAGCCATGAAGCTGGCGCTGGCGGATCTCGACCGCTACGTGGCGGATGAAGAACATATGGAGTTCGCAGCAAAAGAGCTGCTGAGCGACCACTATCTGAAGTCGCGTGCGGCGCTTATCGATCGCGATAACGCCTCTGACTTTGTGTACGGTTCACCGACGCAGAGCGGCACGGTCTACATCAGCACCGCGGACGCCAGCGGGATGATGGTTTCGTTTATCCAGTCCAACTTTATGGGCTTCGGTTCAGGCATTGTGGTGCCGGATACCGGAATCAGCCTGCAAAACCGCGGCTGCGGCTTTGTGCTCGATCCCAAACACCCGAACGCGCTGGCGGGCAGCAAGCGTCCTTTCCACACCATCATTCCGGGCTTTGCGATGGACGGCAACGGCAAGCCGCTGATGTCCTTCGGCGTGATGGGCGGCCCGATGCAGGCGCAGGGGCATATGCAGATGGCGCTGCGCATCATGCTGCACGGGCAAAACCCGCAGGCGGCCATCGACGCGCCGCGCTGGCGCGTGGTGCAGGGCAGGGAGGTGATTGTTGAATCGACGTTCGATCGCAACACCATTGCCGCGCTGCGCGAGCGCGGGCATCAGATCGTGGTGGAAGATCCGCTCCAGGATTACAACTTCGGCGGTGCGCAGGTGATCTATCGTATGCCGGAAGGGCACTACGTGGCCGCGACGGAGAGCCGCAAAGACGGGCAGGCGTTAGTGAGTTAAAAGAAGCGAGCAACATTGGTAGGCCGGGTAAGGCGTAGCCGCCACCCGGCATTTTTTCACCCAATGCTAAACGGATCCGCATCCTGCCACGCCGGGAACTTCTCGCGATACTCCTTCAGCGCCGTTAACGATAATTCAGCATCAATGCGCGTCGCCTGATGCGGTTCGGCGGTGGCGATGATCTCGCCCTGCGGATTCACCACCCGGCTGTCGCCGCGGTAGTGGTGGCCGTTGCCGTCCGTCCCCACGCGGTTACAGCCCACCACGTACGCCTGGTTTTCAATCGCGCGAGCCACCAGCAGCGCCTGCCAGTGCAGCGAGCGCGGCGCGGGCCAGTTGGCGACGTACAGCGCCAGGTCGTAATCGTTGCGGTTGCGCGACCACACCGGGAAGCGCAGGTCGTAGCAGACCAGCGGCAGGATGCGCCAGCCGCGCCACTCGAACACCACGCGTTCGTTACCGGCTTCATAATGATGATGTTCATCGGCCATGCGGAACAGGTGGCGTTTATCGTAAAAATGCACCTTTCCTTCCGGCTCAACCAGCAGGAAGCGGTTCACCGGGCCGCGTTCCGTCTGCAGTGCGGCGCTCCCGGCGATCAGCGCGTTGGTTTGCTGCGCTTTGGCATGCATCCAGGCGACCACCTCTTCCTGGGGCATCGACTGTTTCGCCGCTTCCATCGCGAAGCCGGTGGTAAACATCTCCGGCAGGACAATCACATCTCGCCCGGTAATCTCTTCCAGTTGACGATCAAAGTGGCGCAGGTTGGCAGGGCCATCCATCCACACTAAAGGCTGCTGCAAAATCGAAATCTTCAAACCAGGCACGATACAGACTCCTCAAACGACCCCTTTTTGACACTGTAGCACGTCATTACGAGAAAATGTGGCAATAAAAAACCCCGCACCGGGCGGGGTTTGTCAGAGCGAAGCGGGTTATGCCGCTTCAGGTTTGCGGTGCTTCTCCGGCAGCTTTACCGGCTGCGTCGCCAGCTCTTCCGGTTCGAAATCATCCACGTTAATACTGCGCAGACGGCTCTCTTCGGCTTTCACCAGCAGCGCAGCTTCGTCGTTATTGATAATGCCACCGGCCAGCGCCTGTTTCGCCAGTTCGTCCAGACGAGTAAACGGCAGGTTTTTACCCAGCTGTTTGCAGATTTTCTGGTGAATCGGGTCGGCGGCCATCACGTCCAGCAGCGCCTCTTCCAGCAGGCCCACCGGGTTATGCGGCGTTGGCGCCAGATACTGACCGCGGCCAATGCGGGAGCGGGTTGCGCTCGGAACCTGCAGGATCTTCGCCACCTTGTGGTCCAGCTTGTCGGACGGCGCCAGATGATGACGACCGGTCGGGAAGATCACCACGCGCAGAGCGCCAGCCACGAAGCGGTTCGGGAAGTTCGCCAGCAGGTCGTCAATCGCCTGTTCCGCCTGATACATCGCATCCTGCACGCCCCAGTGCACCAGCGGCAGATCCGCTTCCTGACGGCCTTCGTCGTCGTAGCGTTTCAGCACCGCAGAGGCCAGGAAGATCTGGCTCAGCACGTCGCCCAGACGGGCGGAGATACGCTCGCGACGCTTCAGGCTACCGCCCAGCACCGCCATGGAAACGTCGGACAGCAGAGCCAGGTTGGCGCTCAGACGGTTCAGATGCTGGTAGTAACGTTTGGTCGCATCGCCGGTTGGCGTCGCGCTGGTCAGGCCGCGCGTCAGGCCCAGCCAGAAGCTCCGCACCTTGTTGCTGCCCACGTGACCGATATGTTTGAACAGCAGTTTGTCGAAGGCGTCCACGTCGTTATTCTGCGCAGCGGCCATCTCTTCCAGCACGTACGGATGGCAGCGAATCGCACCCTGGCCGAAGATCATCATGCTGCGGGTCAGGATGTTAGCCCCTTCCACGGTGATGGCAATCGGTGCGCCCTGATAGCCGCGCGCCAGGAAGTTGCCTTCGCCGAGCATAATGCCTTTACCGCCCGCGATATCCATCGCGTCAATGATCGACTGCTGCGCGCGGTGGGTACAGTGGTACTTCACAATCGCGGACAGCACGGCCGGTTTTTCGCCCAGCATGATGCCGTAGGTAATCAGGGATGCAGCGGCGTCCATCACGTAGGCGTTGCCCGCGATGCGCGCCAGCGGCTCTTCGATACCTTCCATCTTGCCGATGGAGATTTTGAACTGACGGCGAATGTGGGCATAAGCGCCAATTCCCATCGCGACGGACTTCAGGCCGCCGGTTGAGTTCGACGGCAGGGTAATACCGCGACCCACCGACAGACATTCCACCAGCATGCGCCAGCCCTGACCGGCCATTTTCGGGCCGCCGATGATGTAGTCAATCGGCACGAAGATATCCTGGCCGCGGGTCGGGCCGTTCTGGAACGGCACGTTCAGCGGGAAGTGACGACGGCCAATTTCAACGCCCGGCGTCGAGGTTGGGATCAGCGCACAGGTAATGCCCAGATCCTCTTCACCGCCCAGCAGTTTTTCCGGGTCGGAGAGCTTAAAGGCCAGGCCCAGCACGGTGGCGATAGGCGCCAGAGTGATATAGCGTTTGTTCCAGGTCAGGCGCATGCCCAGCACCTGCTGGCCCTGCCACTCGCCCATACAGACCACGCCGGTATCCGGGATTGCGCCTGCATCGGAGCCTGCTTCCGGGCTGGTCAGCGCGAAGCACGGGATTTCCTGACCGCGCGCCAGTCGCGGCAGATAGTGATCTTTCTGCTCTTCCGTACCGTAATGCTGCAGCAGTTCGCCCGGGCCTAAGGAGTTCGGTACGCCGACGGTAATCGCCAGGATCCCGGAAACGCCCGCCAGCTTTTGCAGCACGCGAGCCTGCGCGTAAGCGGAGAACTCAAGACCGCCGTACTCTTTCTTAATGATCATCGCGAAGAAGCGATGCTCTTTCAGGTACGCCCACAGCTCCGGCGGCAGGTCGGCCATTTCGTGGGTGATAGCAAAGTCGTTCGCCATGCGGCACGCTTCTTCCACCGGGCCGTCAATAAAGGCCTGTTCTTCGGCGGTCAGGCGCGGCTGCGGATAGTTGTGCAGCTTTTTCCAGTCCGGGTTGCCCTGGAACAGGTCGCCTTCCCACCAGGTGGTGCCCGCATCAATCGCTTCTTTCTCGGTGCGCGACATCGGCGGCATCACTTTGCGGAAGCCTTTAAATACTGGCGCGGAGATCATCGACTTACGCATCGGGGCCAGGTTAAACGGCAGCAGAATGATGGCAAGAGGGACCAAAATCCAGATATTCCAGAGACCTGCGACGCCAAGCGCAGCCGTCCAGGCCAGAAGAATCAGGCTGCTCAGGAATAAACTGACGCGGTGATAGAACAACACACCGAGCAGTACAACGGTTGCGAGAATGCTCAAAATCATCATAAAGAAAAGCTCCCTTGCTTGTAGGAGGTCTGACCACTTGTGATGATATGGTTGTAGTTGATGTGAATTCCTTTAGCAATGTGTTTACAAAATAATTACAACCTGGTTCACATTGTTCGCGTTTTCGCCGGCACAAAAAATCAAAACGCCGGACGATTCGCATGGCTTTAGCTTCTCGCTTTTCCCGCTATCCGGTACACTCCACTGTGTTATTTCATCAATACTGAAGGATTATCCTCATGTACCAGGATCTTATTCGTAACGAACTGAACGAAGCGGCGGAAACGCTGGCGAACTTTCTGAAAGATGATGCCAATATTCACGCTATTCAGCGCGCGGCGGTCCTGCTGGCCGATAGTTTTAAGGCCGGTGGCAAAGTGCTCTCCTGCGGTAACGGCGGTTCCCACTGTGACGCCATGCACTTCGCCGAAGAGCTGACCGGACGCTATCGCGAAAACCGTCCGGGCTACCCGGCGATTGCGATTTCCGACGTGAGCCACATCTCCTGCGTAGGCAACGACTTCGGTTACGACCACATCTTTTCCCGCTACGTTGAGGCAGTAGGCCGTGAAGGCGACGTGCTGCTGGGTATCTCTACCTCCGGTAACTCCGCGAACGTGATCAAAGCGATCGCCGCCGCGCGTGAAAAAGGGATGAAGGTGATCATCCTGACCGGGAAAGATGGCGGTAAGATGGACGGTACGGCGGATATCGAAATTCGCGTTCCGCACTTCGGCTATGCAGATCGCGTTCAGGAAATTCACATCAAAGTGATCCACATCCTGATCCAGCTGATCGAAAAAGAGATGGTTAAGTAAGGCTTCGCTGGGGGGCACCGGTGCCCCCCGCTGTTGTGGAGGTGATGTATGTGCGAACTGCTCGGGATGAGCGCCAATGTGCCAACCGATATCTGCTTTAGCTTCACCGGGCTGGTTCAGCGCGGTGGGGGAACCGGGCCGCATAAAGACGGCTGGGGCATCACCTTCTACGAAGGCAAAGGGTGTCGCACGTTCAAAGATCCACAGCCCAGCTTTAACTCACCGATTGCCAAACTGGTGCAGGACTATCCCATTAAATCCTGTTCGGTGATCGCGCATATTCGCCAGGCAAACCGCGGCGAAGTTGCGCTGGAAAATACCCATCCCTTTACCCGCGAGCTGTGGGGCCGTAACTGGACCTACGCGCACAACGGGCAGCTTACGGGCTATAAATCTCTGGAAACGGGCAACTTCCGTCCGGTGGGCGAAACGGACAGCGAGAAGGCCTTCTGCTGGCTGCTGCATAAGCTGACAGAACGTTATCCGCGCACGCCCGGCAATATGGCCGCCGTATTCAAATACATCGCGACGCTGGCAGCCGAATTGCGTGAAAAAGGCGTGTTTAACATGCTGTTGTCTGACGGGCGCTACGTGATGGCGTTCTGCTCGACGAATCTCTTCTGGATCACGCGCCGCGCGCCGTTTGGCGTTGCTACGCTGCTCGATCAGGATGTGGAGATAGACTTTCAGAAGGAGACCACACCGAACGATGTGGTCACCGTTATTGCAACGCAGCCGCTGACGGGCAACGAAACCTGGCAAAAGATTATGCCAGGCGAGTGGGTGCTATTTTGTCTCGGGGACCGTGTAATTTGACGCCAGCTGCGGGTGGACGACTTCGTGGCTCAGCGGTTTGCTGACCACGTAACGGCCATCGACGATAGAGACTACCGGCGGCTTGTGGGTCTGCTCAAAGTAGTCATAACCCGGCTTCAGCTGTTTCCAGAAATCGGCGTAGTAAGAGTACTTATGGCGCGCCATATTGGCATCGGTCATGCGGAACGGATAGATGCTGACCTGAACGTTAGGCTGCCCAAAGACCAGTGCGCCGGTTACGAACTGGAAAATCTCATCAATGCCGGAGTCGGTCATCGCGTAGCAGCCGACAGACACGCAGGCACCGTGGATCATCAGGTATTTCCCTTCATAACCGTGAGCACGGTCATAGGCGTTCGGGAAACCAATGTTGATGGCTTTATAGAAGCGGCTATCCGGCTTTAGCTGGTTACGCTGAACGTTGTAAAAACCTTCCGGGCTTTTGAAATCGCCCTGACGCTGTTTCGGGCCCAGCCCGCCGGAATAGTTACAAATTTTGTAGCTATCAAGCAGCTGATATGTTTCGCCCATTTTTACAAACAGATCGAGCGTGCGCTCTTCCTTGAAGATTTGAATATAAACCGGGGATCCCATTAACTGCTGTTTATATTCTTTGCTGATCGGCGTGGTGGAGCTGTTGCTGCTGAGCAGCCCGGCAAACGACATGCACGGAATCAGAAGCATCGCAATGAACAATGCGATTTTACGCATACTACAAATTCCTTGATAAAACCTGGACTAACTTGCCAGGACGGCAAAAGAGACCCGAAATCAGATTATTCTGTTAGGTGCGCTCACATTAGCACCGCTATAGATTTTCGCAAGAGCCGGGCGGTGAGTTTACAAATTAGTTTTACTTTATAAACCATCAAAAACGCGCTGGCTCCAGGAACTTTGCGTAATAGCTCGCATTTTGGCGCGCCCGACCGTGGATCCCCTGCCCGAGAGAAGGGGAAAATGTTACACTTTGCGCCCACTGGATCGTTGTTTATGGAAACCTGCTAACCACATGTTTAAAATAAAAAAAGGACTTAATTTGCCGATTGCAGGCGTGCCTGAGCAGCACGTCTCGTGTGGCGCAAGCGTCCGTCATGTCGCAATTTTAGGTGACGATTATCTGGGCATGCGTCCCTCAATGCTGGTGCAGGAGGGCGATCGCGTGATCAAAGGGCAGGCGCTCTTTGAAGACAAAAAAAATCCCGGCGTCATGTTCACGGCCCCCGCCAGCGGCACCGTGGTAGCGATCAACCGCGGCGAGCGTCGCGTGCTGCAGTCGGTGGTAATCCGCATTGAAGGCGATGAACAGCGTGAGTTTGCTCGTTATGATGCGGCAGACCTCGCGACGCTTAGCCGCGAAGATGTGCAGGCTCAGCTGCTCGCGTCCGGCCTGTGGACGGCGCTGCGTACGCGTCCTTTCAGCAAATCACCCGTTCCTGATACCGCCCCGGCTGCCATTTTCGTGACGGCCATCGACACCAACCCGCTCAGCGCAGACCCGCAGCCCATTATCCTGGCGCAGCGTAAAGCCTTTGATGCCGGGCTGACCGTTCTGACTCGCCTGACGCCCGGAAAAGTGCACGTTTGCCAGGCCAGTGGCGGCAAGCTTGGCGGCCATCCGCAGGGACAGGTTACGTTTAATGAATTTTCCGGCCCGCATCCGGCGGGTCTGGTCGGGACCCATATCCACTTCCTTGAGCCGGTGAGCCTTAAAAAACAGGTCTGGCACCTTAATTATCAGGATGTCATTGCCATCGGTAAGCTTTTTACGACGGGTGAACTCTGCGCTGAACGGATTATCGTCATCGGCGGGCCGCAGGCCGCAAACCCGCGTCTGGTTAAGACGCTTCTGGGAGCAGACATTAATGAACTGCTGGCAGGGGAAACGAAAGAGGGTGAAAACCGCCTCATTTCCGGTTCGGTACTCAGCGGCCGCCGCGCTGTCAATGCGCACGCGTACCTGGGACGTTTCCATCTTCAGGTGAGCGTCGTTCTGGAAGGGCGTGAGAAAGAGCTGTTCGGCTGGGTTCTGCCTGGCGCAGAAAAATACTCCGTCACCCGCACCACGCTTGGCCACTTTCTGCGTCATAAGCTCTTTAACTTCTCGACCAGCACGAACGGCGGCGAGCGCGCGATGGTTCCGATTGGCAACTACGAACGTGTAATGCCGCTGGATATTCTGCCTACCGTGCTGCTGCGCGATCTTCTGGCAGGCGATACCGACGGCGCGCAGGCGCTCGGTTGTCTGGAACTGGATGAAGAAGATCTGGCGCTCTGTACCTATGTGTGTCCGGGTAAATACGAATATGGACCCGTATTGCGCGAGGTGTTAACCCGCATTGAGCAGGAAGGATAACCATGGGATTAAAACACCTCTTTGAAAAAATTGAGCCGCACTTTACCGAAGGGAAGCTCAAAAAGTACTACCCGCTGTATGAAGCGACGACGACTATTTTCTACACTCCGGGTCTGGTGACGAAAGGGGCAGCGCACGTTCGCGATGCCATCGACCTGAAACGCATGATGATCCTGGTGTGGTTTGCGGTTTTCCCGGCCATGTTCTGGGGCATGTACAACGTTGGTCTGCAAACCATTCCGGCGCTGCATCATATGTACGACGCCCAGCAGCTGGCGCAGGTGATCCAGTCTGACTGGCACTATCGTCTGGCGCAGTCGCTGGGCGTGAGCTTTGCGGCTGATGCAGGCTGGGTCAGCATGATGACGCTGGGGGCCGTCTTCTTCCTGCCGATCTACATGACCGTCTTTATCGTGGGCGGCTTCTGGGAAGTGCTGTTCGCCATCATCCGCAAACACGAGATTAACGAAGGCTTCTTCGTGACCTCCATTCTGTTTGCGCTGATTGTTCCGCCGACTCTGCCGCTCTGGCAGGCGGCGATGGGGATCAGCTTTGGCGTGGTGATTGCCAAAGAGATTTTCGGCGGCACCGGACGTAACTTCCTCAACCCGGCGCTGGCGGGGCGTGCGTTTCTGTTCTTTGCTTACCCGGCGCAGATTTCGGGCGACCTGGTGTGGACGGCTGCGGACGGTTTCTCCGGCGCGACGCCACTTTCACAGTGGGCGGCAGGTGGCGGCGAAACGCTGGTCAACAATGCTACCGGCCAGCCCGTGACCTGGTTTGACGCGTTTCTTGGCAACATTCCGGGCTCTATTGGCGAAGTATCTACCCTGATGATTTTGATCGGCGGGGCCATCATCCTCTTTGGCCGCGTGGCGTCCTGGCGCATCGTCGCGGGCGTTATGCTCGGCATGGTGCTTACCGCCACGCTGTTCAACTTCATTGGTTCAGACACGAACCCGATGTTCTCCATGCCGTGGTACTGGCACCTGGTGCTGGGAGGCTTTGCGTTTGGCATGATGTTCATGGCCACCGATCCCGTCTCGGCCTCCTTTACCGACAGGGGGAAATGTTGCTACGGCGCGCTCATTGGCGTGATGTGTGTACTGATTCGCGTGGTCAACCCGGCCTATCCGGAAGGGATGATGCTGGCCATTCTGTTTGCCAACCTGTTTGCGCCGCTGTTCGACTACCTGGTCGTGCGCGCCAACATTAAGCGGAGGAAGGCGCGTGGCTGAGGTTAAAAATAACGACAGCATCAGCAAAACGCTGCTGGTGGTTTTGGTACTGTGTCTGGTCTGTTCCATCGTGGTTGCCGGTTCCGCCGTAGGGTTAAAGCCGCTGCAGCAGGAACAGCGCGCGCTGGATAAACAGCGCAACATCCTGGCCGTGGCCGGGCTGATGCAGGAAGGCATGACGAAGGACGACGTCGCGGCCGTGTTTGCTGAACGCATTACCGCACGGCTGGTGGATTTAAAAACCGGCGAGCTGATGGATAAAGACCCGGCGAAATATAACCAGGCGCTGGCATTAAAGGATCCGCAGATGAGCACCGTGCTTGACGCCTCGCAGGATCCGGCTGGCATTAAGCGCCGCAGCAATGTCGCGGAGATTTACCTCGTTCGTGACGAGCAGAAGCGCATACAGGAAATCGTGTTGCCCATCTACGGCAACGGCTTATGGTCAATGATGTATGCGTTTGTGGCACTGGATACCGATGGCCGCACGGTCAAAGGTATTACTTATTACGATCAGGGCGAAACGCCGGGGCTGGGTGGCGAAGTGGAAAACCCTAACTGGCGTGCGCAGTTTATCGGTAAAAAAGTGCTCAATGATAACGGTCAGCCTGCGCTGAAGGTGGTGAAAGGAGGCGCGCGTCCTGGGGATGAATTCGCCGTTGACGGTCTTTCCGGCGCCACACTCACCTCTAACGGGGTGCAGCACAGTTTTGATTTCTGGATGGGTGAATTGGGCTTTGGTCCCTTCCTGAAGAACGTACGTGAAGGAGCGCTGAACAATGGCTGATACGGGTGAACTGAAAGAAGTTAAAAAGGTGCTGATTGGCCCACTTTTAGCCAATAACCCGATAACCCTGCAGGTGCTGGGTGTGTGCTCGGCTCTGGCGGTAACGACCAAGCTGGAAACGGCGGTGGTGATGACGCTGGCGGTAACGCTGGTGACGGCGTTTTCCAGCATGTTTATCTCGATGATCCGCCACCACATCCCCAACAGCGTGAGGATCATCGTGCAGATGGCGATCATCGCCTCGCTGGTGATCGTGGTCGATCAGCTGCTGCGCGCGTTCGCCTATGAAACCTCCAAACAGCTTTCGGTGTTTGTCGGGCTGATTATCACCAACTGCATCGTGATGGGGCGCGCTGAAGCCTACGCCATGAAAATGCCGCCGCTGGCGAGCTTTATGGACGGTATCGGCAACGGCCTGGGCTACGGCGTGATCCTCCTGACGGTCGGTTTCCTGCGCGAGCTGATTGGCAGCGGCAAGCTGTTTGGCGTTCAGGTGCTGGATACGGTACAGAACGGCGGCTGGTATCTGCCGAACGGCCTGTTCCTGCTGGCCCCAAGCGCGTTTTTCATTATCGGTTTGCTGATCTGGCTGATTCGTACGTTGAAGCCTGAACAGCAGGAAAAGGAGTAACCGACAATGGCTCATTACCTGAGTTTATTTGTGCGCGCGGTGTTTGTTGAAAACATGGCGCTCGCCTTCTTCCTGGGCATGTGTACGTTCCTTGCCGTCTCTAAAAAGGTCTCGACGGCATTTGGCCTGGGCGTGGCGGTCACCGTTGTGCTGGGGCTTTCGGTTCCGATTAACAACCTGGTGTTCAACTTCGTGCTGCGGGACGGCGCGCTGGTGGAAGGCGTCGATCTTAGCTTCCTGAACTTCATCACCTTCATCGGGGTGATTGCGGCGCTGGTACAAATCCTGGAGATGATCCTCGATAAGTATTTCCCGTCGCTGTACAACGCTCTGGGGATCTTCCTGCCGCTGATCGCGGTGAACTGCGCCATCTTCGGTGGCGTCTCGTTTATGGTTCAGCGCGATTACAACTTCAGTGAATCGGTGGTGTACGGCTTCGGTTCCGGTATCGGCTGGATGCTGGCGATTGTCACTATGGCGGGGATCCGTGAAAAAATGAAATATGCCAACGTGCCTGCGGGGCTGCGTGGCTTAGGGATCACCTTTATCACCACCGGCCTGATGGCGTTGGGCTTTATGTCCTTCTCCGGTGTGCAGCTATAAGGGCTAACAGATGGAAATTATTCTTGGCGTGGTGATGTTCACGCTGATAGTACTGGTGCTGTCAGGGTTGATTCTGGCGGCGCGCGCAAAGCTGGTTAATTCCGGGGATGTGATCATTGATATCAATGACGATCCGCAGAACCAGATCCGCACTCCGGCAGGGGACAAGCTGCTTAATACGCTCTCGGGCAACGGGATTTTTGTCTCGTCAGCCTGCGGTGGAGGCGGCTCATGCGGGCAGTGTCGTGTGACGGTGAAAGAGGGGGGCGGTGATATTCTGCCTACTGAACTGTCGCATATTACGAAGCGTGAAGCGAAAGAGGGGTGCCGCCTGGCGTGCCAGGTCGCGGTGCGTCAGAACATGAAGATTGAGCTGCCGGAAGAGATTTTCGGCGTGAAAAAATGGGAGTGCGAGGTTATCTCGAACGATAACAAAGCCACGTTCATTAAAGAGCTCAAGCTGCGTGTCCCTGAAGGGGAGAGCGTCCCGTTCCGTGCAGGTGGGTATATCCAGATTGAGTGTCCGGCGCACACCGTGGCCTATGCGGACTTCGACGTGCCCGATGAGTACCGGGCCGACTGGGATAAATTTAATCTCTTCCGCTTTGTTTCCGAGGTAAAAGAGCCCGCGCTGCGCGCCTATTCCATGGCTAACTACCCGGAAGAGAAGGGCATTATCATGCTCAACGTGCGTATCGCCACGCCGCCGCCAAACGTGCCTGACGCGCCGCCTGGCGTGATGTCGTCGTATATCTGGTCCCTTAAGCCAGGCGACAAGGTGACGATCTCCGGTCCGTTCGGCGAGTTTTTTGCTAAAGATACCGACGCGGAAATGGTCTTTATCGGCGGCGGTGCGGGTATGGCCCCTATGCGCTCGCACATCTTTGATCAGCTCAAACGTCTCGGCAGCAAGCGTAAAATCAGCTTCTGGTACGGTGCGCGCTCGCTGCGCGAAATGTTCTACGACGATGAGTTCGAACAGCTGGCGCGTGAGAATCCGAACTTTACCTTCCACGTGGCACTCTCCGATCCGCAGCCGGAAGATAACTGGACGGGCTACACGGGATTCATTCACAACGTGCTGTATGAAAACTACCTCAAACAGCATCCGGCACCGGAAGACTGCGAGTTCTATATGTGTGGTCCGCCAATGATGAACGCCGCCGTGATCAAGATGCTCAAAGATCTCGGCGTGGAAGATGAAAACATCCTCCTTGATGATTTCGGGGGCTGATAATGTTGACCTTTCTGGCAACCTTTGCGGTGTTTTTGTTGGTGGTGTTCGGTATGTCTTTAGGCTGGATCATCAAGCGTAAAAGCATTCAGGGCAGCTGTGGAGGTATCTCTTCCATCGGAATGGAAAAGGTGTGCGACTGCCCGGAGCCCTGTGATGCCCGTAAAAAACGGATGGCCCGGGATCAGCAGAGGATCATCTAGGAAAAGGCCGCTTCGTGCGGCCTTTATCATTTATTTTGCCCAGCTTTTGGCTTTGGCTGGTGAGTCTACAAGAACCCCTTCGGCACCCAGTGTTTTCGCCTTCTGGTAATCCTCTTCAGAGTTCACGCCGATAAAAATCAGATGGGCATTGCCCTGAGAGCGGAAGCAGTCAACGGCCTCTTTGTCCCACGTTAATGTTGCAGGAGAGACACCTTCGCCTAAGGTGAATTTCTCGACCACTTCTACTTTTCGGTTTAATTCAAGCCCATACCAGTAATCGTCCATTTTTTGTGAAGGAGGCAGACATTCATGGCTCAACGAAATCGTGGCCAGACGCGTGCGGGTTTCGCTGCGCGTGACAAAGCGGGGGATTTCGACAGGCAATGCTTCCATATAGCGATCTTCGGTTGAATAAACGCGAACGCGATTCAGGCTGTTGGTCTCTTTCAATACGTTAAGCAGCGCGTTGCCCATGGTCGCCGGATCGGCATCCGGCGATTTGATGTCAATGAAAAAACGCATATTTGGCCAGGCGCTCAGCACCGACTTCAGCGTCGGTATCGGGGAATTAAGCAGGCTTTCCGGCAGGCCCTTATCTTTCCACTTCACGCTGGCATCCGCCTTTGCCAGTTCTTCAGCGGTATACTGTGACACCTTTCCCTGCAGATTGGTTAACGCTTTCAGATCGGCAGGTCGATAGAGAACCGGTACGCCATCCCGACTGAGCTGCACGGTTATCCAGACGATATCTGCTTTGTTTTCGAGGGCGAGCTTAATGGCTGGCAGGGTATTTTCAGGTGCATCCGCAGTCCCGCCCCGGTGGGCAACGATCGCAGGGGTAGCAGATGCAGCACTCGCCAGAAACAGTAACGAAATCGAGAGAATTTTCTTCATGAATAATTACGCTCCATTGATTACATAAGTGTATGTATATAAAGGTTTTATTACGAATGTTTGTAACACGTTTATATGACAACCGTGAGTAAGGAAAATAGCTGACGCATTTTTTGCCTTTTGTTATACTGTATATAAATACATGTGTGGTATGACCGATGCGCAAAATAATCCATGTCGATATGGACTGCTTTTTTGCCGCAGTGGAGATGCGTGACAACCCGGCGCTGCGGGATATTCCCATCGCCATTGGCGGCAGCCGCGTTCAGCGCGGTGTGATCAGCACCGCCAACTATCCTGCACGCAAATTTGGCGTGCGCAGCGCCATGCCGACGGCGATGGCGCTGAAACTGTGTCCGCACCTTACTCTTTTGCCCGGGCGCTTTGACGCCTATAAAGAAGCCTCAAACCATATACGCGAAATCTTCTCCCGCTATACCTCACTGATTGAACCGCTTTCGCTGGACGAAGCCTATCTGGACGTCACCGACAGCCTGCACTGTCACGGCTCCGCTACCCTGATGGCGCAGGAGATCCGCCAGACCATTTTCAACGAGCTGAATCTCACCGCGTCGGCAGGCGTCGCGCCGGTAAAATTTCTCGCCAAAATTGCTTCCGATTTAAATAAACCCAACGGCCAGTACGTCATCACCCCTGAAGAGGTCCCGGCGTTTTTAAAAACGCTGCCGCTTGGCAAAATCCCCGGCGTAGGCAAAGTCTCCGCCGCGAAGCTGGAAAGTATGGGGTTACGCACCTGCGAAGACGTGCAGCGAAGCGACCTAGCTATGCTGCTCAAGCGCTTTGGGAAGTTTGGCCGCGTGCTGTGGGAGCGCAGTCAGGGCATTGACGACCGCGATGTAAACAACGAACGGCTTCGTAAATCGGTCGGGGTTGAGCGCACGCTGAGCGAAGACATCCATGACTGGTCGGAATGCGAAACCATTATTACGGAACAGCTCTATCCGGAGCTGGAGCGACGCCTGATCAAAGTAAAGCCTGATTTACTGATTGCCCGACAGGGCATCAAGCTGAAATTTAACGACTTTCAGCAGACGACGCAGGAGCACGTCTGGCCGCGCCTGAACAAAGAAGATCTTATCGCAACAGCGAAAAAGGCGTGGGAAGAACGACGAGGCGGACGAGGGGTGAGGCTGGTGGGACTGCATGTCACGCTGCTGGATCCGCAGCTGGAGCGTCAGCTGGTTTTGGGATTGTAGATTACACTCATCGTAGGCCCGGCAAGCGTAGCGCCGCCGGGCAACAGACGACAAATTACTTCGCAGGGATCGCCTTCAGCAGTTCCGTCAACAGCGTCCAGTAATGGCCGACGCTTTCAATATGAACCTGCTCATCCGGCGAGTGTGGACCGGTAATGGTTGGCCCGATGGAAACCATGTCCATGTCCGGATACGGCTTCTTAAACAGACCACATTCCAGACCCGCGTGGATCACCTGGATGTTCGGGGTGCTGTTGAACAGACGCTGATAAGTTTCACGCACCAGCGCCATCACCGGAGAGCTTGCATCCGGCTGCCAGCCAGGGTAGCTGCCTTTGGCGGAGGTTTTCGCGCCCGCCAGCGCACCCAAAGATTCCAGCATGCTTACTACATACTCTTTACCGCTGTCGATCAGGGAGCGGATCAGGCAGATAATTTCCGCACTGTCGTCGCTCATGGTCACCACGCCCACGTTCAGAGAGGTTTCCACCACGCCTTTCGCCACGTCAGAGTTGCGAATCACGCCGTTTGGCGTCGCGTTCAGCAGCTGAACGAAGCTGTCGCGAGACTGCGCGGTCAGGGCGGCTTTATCCGTAGACACGGATTCCAGCACCACGGTCAGGTTCTTCTCTTTCGCCGACAGTTCGTTTTTCAGGATATCCAGGTAGACGCTGGAGAGTTTTTTCAGCTCGTCCGCTTTCGCCGCTGGCACCGCCACGGTGGCGAAGGCTTCGCGTGGGATCGCGTTGCGCAGGGTACCGCCGTTGAAGTCTACCAGATGCAGGTCCAGCTCGGCCGCATGGCCTGCCAGGAAGCGTGCCAGCAGCTTGTTGGCGTTGCCGAGACCCAGATGAATGTCGCCGCCGGAGTGGCCGCCTTTCAGCCCTTTCAGCGTCAGCTTGAAGGTCTGGAAGCCGGCAGGGATCGCTTCGCGCGACAGCGGCAGGGTAGAGATGAAATCAATCCCGCCCGCGCAGCCCATGTAGATCTCGCCTTCTTCTTCGGAGTCGGTGTTGATCAGGATATCCGCCTGCAGCCAGTTCGCCTGCAGACCGAATGCGCCGTCCATGCCCGCTTCTTCGGTCATGGTCAGCAGCACTTCCAGTGGACCGTGCTCAACGCTGTCGTCCGCCAGCACGGCCAGGGCAGAGGCCATACCGATGCCGTTATCCGCGCCCAGGGTGGTGCCGCGCGCTTTTACCCAGTCGCCATCGATGTACGGCTGGATTGGGTCTTTAGTGAAGTCGTGCACGGTGTCGTTGTTTTTCTGTGGCACCATGTCCAGGTGCGCCTGCAGTACAACCGGTTTACGGTTTTCCATGCCTGCGGTAGCCGGTTTGCGGATCAGAATGTTGCCAACCTGGTCGCGCTCTGCGTGCAGACCTTTTTCCTTCGCCCAACCCATAATATGTTCGGCAAGCTGTTCTTCATGGTAGGAAGGGTGTGGAATGGAGCAAATTTTGGCAAAAATATCCCACAGCGGCTGCGGAGATAATTGAGACAGTTCAGACACGATAAGTCTCCTTGTCGAGGCGCTGCAAACAGGGTTGCAGGCCACAGGGTTAGCAGGTTAATAGTTACCACAAGACAGGCTTGCGAGATGCAACTGAGAATACCACTTTCTCTGCTGGCTGGTAGCATAAAGCATGTAAAAACTCAGGCAGGGAGCGCTAAACACTGGTTTTTAGTGCGCCAGATCTCTATAATCTCGCGCAACCTATTTCCCCCTCGAACACTTTTTAAGCCGTATAAAAACAGGCTGGGACACTTCACATGAGCGAAAAATACGTCGTCACCTGGGACATGTTGCAGATTCACGCACGCAAACTGGCTGCGCGTCTGATGCCTTCCGAACAGTGGAAAGGCATTATTGCCGTCAGCCGTGGCGGTCTGGTACCGGGGGCGCTGCTGGCACGTGAGCTGGGTATTCGTCATGTCGATACCGTCTGCATCTCCAGCTATGACCATGATAACCAGCGTGAGCTGAAAGTGCTGAAACGCGCTGAAGGCGACGGTGAAGGCTTCATCGTTATCGACGATCTGGTAGACACCGGCGGTACTGCGGTCGCTATTCGCGAAATGTACCCGAAAGCGCACTTCGTCACTATCTTTGCGAAGCCTGCTGGCCGTCCGCTGGTCGACGATTACGTGATTGATATCCCGCAGGATACCTGGATTGAACAGCCATGGGATATGGGCGTGGTCTTCGTACCGCCTATTTCTGGCCGTTAATTTCAGTACGTAACTTTACACGCCCGGCTATGCCGGGCGTTGTTCTTTTTATCCCGCCACGCGTTACAATGGGCACTATATGACGTATCCATGGAGGCAACGCAATGACGCAGGCAAATCTCACCGAGACGCTTTTCAAACCCCGTTTCAAACACCCTGAAACGTCGACGCTGGTCCGTCGGTTTAATCCGGGAACCATGCCTGCCGTCCAGTCTGCGTTAGACGGTAAAAACGTGCCCCACTGGTATCGCATGATTAACCGCCTGATGTGGATCTGGCGCGGTATCGATCCCCGTGAAATCCTCGACGTGCAGGCGCGTATCGTAATGAGCGAGTCGGAGCGTACCGACAGCGAGCTCTACGACACGGTGGTGGGCTACCGGGGCGGGAACTGGATCTACGAATGGTCTAAACAGGCGATGCTCTGGCAGCAAAAAGCCAGCCAGGAAGAGGATGCCACGCGAAGCGGCAAGCACTGGCTGCATGCGGCCAACCTCTACGCCATCGCCGCCTATCCGCATTTGAAAGGGGATGAGCTGGCCGAGCAGGCTCAGGCGCTGGCGAATCGTGCCTATGAGGAAGCTGCTCAACGTCTGCCGGGTCAGATGCGCGAGCTTGAGTTCGCCGTTCCGGGCGGTGCGCCCGTCACCGGGTTCCTGCACATGCCTGAAGGCGACGGCCCGTTCCCGACCGTGCTAATGTGCGGCGGGCTGGACTCTCTGCAAATCGACTATTACAGCCTGTATGAGCGCTACTTCGCACCAAAAGGGATCGCGATGCTGACGCTCGATATGCCTTCTATTGGATTCTCATCGAAGTGGAAGTTAACGCAGGATTCGAGCCTGCTGCACCAGCATGCGCTTAAAGCGCTGGAAAATGTTCCGTGGGTTGACCACACCCGCGTCGCGGCGTTCGGCTTCCGTTTTGGTGCCAACGTTGCGGTGCGTCTGGCTTACCTTGAATCTTCACGTCTGAAGGCCGTCGCCTGCCTGGGCCCGGTGGTTCACGCCCTGCTCAGCGATCCTGCCCGTCAGGGCAGCGTGCCGGAGATGTATCTGGACGTCCTTGCCAGTCGACTTGGCATGCATGATGCCTCAGACGAAGCGCTGCGCGTCGAACTCAATCGCTACTCGTTAAAAACGCAAGGGTTGCTTGGACGCCGCTGCCCGACGCCGATGCTGTCCGGTTTCTGGAAAAACGATCCGTTCAGCCCGGAGGAAGAGTCACGCTTAATCACTTCGTCATCTGCGGATGGCAAATTGCTTGAGGTGCCGTTCAGTCCGGTGTATCAGAATTTTGACAAAGCCTTGAAAGAGATCACGCGCTGGATCGCCCAGAGAGTGTGTTAATAGATTGCTAAATTTCGCTGGTTTGGTAAAACAGTGGCTTCACAAAAGGAGATCGCAATGACGTTACCGAGTGGACACCCGAAAAGTAGGCTGATTAAGAAATTTATGGCTCTCGGCCCGTATATTCGAGAAGAGCAGTGTGAAGAGAATCGCTTTTTTTTCGACTGCCTGGCTGTATGCGTCAACGTGAAGCCTGCACCCGAAAAACGTGAATTCTGGGGCTGGTGGATGGAAATGGAAGCAGAGGAGAAACGTTTTACGTATAGCTATCAGTTTGGCCTGTTTAACAAAGACGGTAACTGGCAGGCCACGACCATCAAAGATCAGGAAGTGATCGATCGCCTAGAATACACCCTGAAAGAGTTCCACGACAAAGCGAGCGCGCTGCTGGCCACCCTGGACCTTAAGTTCGAGCCTGCGGATGACTTTTCCAGCGAAGCGGTGAAGCTGACCGCGTAATGGTTTTTCCCTCTTCCTGTGGAAGAGGGCCGGGGTGAGGGCAGCAGACCGCATTTACCCAGGGCAAAAAAATCCCGGCTTGTATGCCGGGATTTTCTTATTTGGATAATCTTAGAACTGATACGTCACACCCAGCGCAACGATATCATCGCTGCTCACGCCCAGCTTATTATCGTCGTCAATCTGGTTGATTTTATAATCAACAAACGCGGACATGTTTTTGTTGAAGTAATACGTGGCGCCCACGTCAATATATTTCACGATATCTTCGTCGCCAATGCCTTCGATATCCTTGCCTTTGGACTGTACATAACCCACGGATGGGCGCAGACCAAAGTCAAACTGATATTGTGCAACCACTTCGAAGTTTTGCGCTTTATTTGCAAAACCACCGGAGATAGGGGCCATATTGCGGGTTTCAGAATAAATAGTGGCCAGGTAAATATCGTTCGCGTCGTATTTCAGACCGGTTGCCCAGCCCTCGGCTTTTTTACCTTCACCGCGCGCCTGCAGGTTCTGCGCGTTGGTGCGATCGGAGCTGGCATAAGCACCAATGACGGAGAAATCGCTGCCGCCGAAATCGTAGGCCAGAGACGTACCAAAGCCGTCACCGTTCTGCTTTTTCACGTCGCGGTTTTCGTTTTTGCCCTGGTATTGCAGGGTCATATCAAGACCGTCTACCATGCCAAAGAAGTCGGTATTGCGGTAGGTGGCCAGTCCGGAGGCACGTTTCGTCATGAAGTTGTCGGTCTGTGCCAGGCCGTCACCGCCGAACTCAGGGAACATATCGGTGTATGCCGCGACGTCATAAAGCGCGCCCAGGTTACGACCGTAATCCAGTGAACCAAAGTCTTTCAGTTTAATACCGGCGAACGCCAGACGTGTTTTCTGCGAGGAGTCGCTTTCAGCTTTGTTACCTGCGAATTCAGCTTCCCAACGGCCGTAGCCCGTCAGCTGATCGTTAATCTGGGTTTCGCCTTTAAAACCGAAACGAACGTAAGTCTGGTCACCATCTTTGGTGTCATCATCACTGATATAGTGCATAGCTTTCACTTTGCCGTACACGTCCAGTTTATTACCGTTTTTATTATAAACTTCTGCTGCGTGAACAGATGCGGAAGCCACCACGCCCATAACCACTAATGCCAGAGTGCTCTTTTTCATTTTCGATCCTGTCTTATAAACGCGCTTTAAAAATTCGCTGGACGATAAGCTGATGCTTAAGTCCCGTGAAAAAACAGGAAGGGTTTTATCGTTCTGGAATGAAACTTTTATGACAAACTAAGAATAATTTTAAAAAACTGTGATTTATTATTACGGTAATAAATTTGTCAAATTCTGCCGCTACGCTTCCTGATCCCGCGCAACAAAGTGCCTGGTGATGCACTAAGGCAGTTGGCAACCGGGCTGACTCCTGTTAAAACGTTCGTTCGACATTACTTTCCCTTATCGTTGAACGGCAGAGAATCATGAGTGACAGCCAGACGCTGGTGGTAAAACTCGGTACCAGTGTGTTAACAGGCGGATCGCGCCGCCTAAATCGCGCCCACATTGTTGAGCTTGTACGCCAGTGCGCTCAGCTGCATGCCGCAGGGCACCGTATTGTGATTGTGACCTCCGGGGCGATTGCCGCCGGGCGTGAACACCTGGGTTATCCCGAACTCCCCGCGACGATCGCCTCTAAACAGCTGCTGGCCGCCGTGGGACAAAGCCGACTCATTCAACTCTGGGAACAGCTGTTCTCTATCTACGGTATTCACGTCGGGCAGATGCTGCTGACGCGTGCGGATATGGAAGACCGGGAGCGCTTCCTGAACGCCCGCGATACCCTGCGCGCGCTGCTGGACAACAATATTGTTCCCGTTATCAACGAAAACGATGCCGTTGCCACCGCTGAAATAAAAGTAGGCGATAACGATAACCTCTCTGCGCTGGCCGCCATTCTGGCCGGGGCCGATAAACTCCTGCTTCTGACCGATCAGCAGGGGCTGTTCACCGCCGACCCGCGCTCCAACCCGGAAGCCGAGCTGATTACCGATGTTCATGGTATCGACGATGCGCTGCGCGCCATCGCCGGTGACAGCGTGTCCGGCCTCGGAACGGGCGGGATGGGGACCAAGCTGCAGGCCGCCGACGTGGCGTGCCGCGCCGGTATCGACACCATCATTGCCGCGGGCAGCCGCCCTGGCGTGATTGGCGACGTGATGGAAGGCATTTCCGTCGGCACCCGCTTCCACGCCCAGGAATCCCCGCTGGAGAACCGCAAGCGCTGGATCTTTGGCGCGCCGCCTGCCGGTGAACTCACCGTTGATGAAGGGGCAACCGCGGCGATTCTGGAACGAGGGAGTTCATTGCTTCCTAAAGGAATTAAAAGCGTGACAGGCAACTTCTCCCGTGGTGAAGTGATCCGCATCCGTAACCTGGAAGGTCGCGACATCGCGCATGGCGTAAGCCGCTATAACAGCGATGCCCTGCGCCGCATTGCGGGCCACCACTCGCAGCAGATCGACGCTATTCTGGGCTATGAATATGGCCCGGTTGCCGTGCATCGCGATGACATGATTATTCGTTAAGGAGCCAGAACATGCTGGAACAAATGGGCGCAGCCGCGAAGGCCGCCTCTTACAAACTGGCGCTCCTTTCCAGCCGCGAGAAAAACCGCGTGCTGGAAAAAATCGCTGATTATCTGGAAGCACAGTCTCAGGACATTTTGCTTGCCAACGAGCAGGATCTGCTGGAAGCGCGTCGAAACGGCCTGAGCGAAGCGATGCTCGACCGCCTGGCGCTGAACCCGGCGCGTCTTAAAAGTATCGCCGACGATGTTCGTCAGGTTTGTAATCTGGCCGACCCGGTAGGGCAGGTGATTGACGGTGGGCTGCTCGACAGCGGTTTGCGTCTGGAGCGTCGCCGCGTGCCGCTCGGCGTCATCGGCGTGATTTATGAAGCCCGTCCAAACGTGACGGTTGACGTCGCTTCCCTGTGCCTGAAAACCGGTAATGCCGCAATTCTGCGCGGTGGGAAAGAGACCTGGCGCACCAACGCCGCGACGGTGAAAGTCATCCAGCAGGCGCTGGAAGAGTGCGGCTTGCCGGCGGGGGCCGTGCAGGCGATTGAGAGCCCTGACCGCGCGCTGGTCAACGAGATGCTGCGCATGGACAAATACATCGACATGCTGATCCCACGCGGTGGCGCGGGCCTGCACAAGCTGTGCCGTGAGCAGTCGACCATTCCGGTCATCACGGGCGGCATCGGCGTATGCCATATCGTGGTGGACGACAGCGCCGAAATTGAGCCAGCGCTGAAGATTATCGTCAACGCCAAAACCCAGCGTCCAAGCACCTGTAACACCGTGGAAACGCTGCTGGTGCACCAGGGGATTGCGAGCGCTTTCCTGCCTGCTCTGAGCAAGCAGATGGCGGAGAGAGGGGTGACGCTGCACGCTGATACCAATGCCCTCGCGCTGCTCCAGGGTGGCCCGGCTAGCGCGGTTCCCGTAAAAGCGGAGCAGTACGACGACGAGTTCCTGTCGCTGGATCTGAACGTGAAGGTGGTTGCGGATCTCGACGACGCTATTGCGCACATTCGTGAACATGGCACGCAGCATTCTGACGCGATCCTGACGCGTACGCTGCGCAATGCCGATCGCTTTGTGAATGAAGTGGATTCCTCTGCGGTATATGTGAACGCCTCCACCCGCTTCACGGACGGCGGCCAGTTCGGACTTGGCGCAGAAGTGGCGGTCAGCACGCAGAAACTGCACGCGCGCGGTCCGATGGGCCTTGAAGCGCTGACCACCTATAAGTGGATCGGCTTCGGTGACGATACGATTCGTGCGTAAATAGTCACGGGTGATGCAAAAACAGCCGTTTGATTCAAAAGGGCATTGACGCATCATCCGGTTAGATCTAACCTTTTGCCCCGTGGTTACACTCGTAACCGGCCTCTCAGGGCCGATATAGCTCAGTTGGTAGAGCAGCGCATTCGTAATGCGAAGGTCGTAGGTTCGACTCCTATTATCGGCACTCACACAACAAAATCCTATAAAAACACTGACTTAAGGCGATTATCGCTCTCAAGGTATAATCTTTTTTTAAGGGATTCTATGACCAACAGTTGCCGCTATGGTTAACAGTGGCTACTCAGGGATGTGAGCACGTAGCGGCCTGTAGTTGTAAAGCTCGAACAGGTACAAAGCGTGAACAGTCCCCACGAACCGCTATCAACTCGAAGCTGATGACGCTGCCAATGTCTCTAAAACCTCCCGAAACAGATTGATCACACGCATTCAAGCCCGATGTGCGGCCTTGTGGCTGCGTAAACAGGTGAATAGTGGTAATGCTCCGGTAGCTACAGATCCGGCTCTGCCAGCGCTTCGCTCACGCTCCGAAAGGTACATGAGCACCCTGATAAGGTGTGATCCCTCTGACAATCTGATTTGGTCACTGGTGACTTTCGCAAAGCGAAACCAACCAGGTTGGCCAGATGAAGTCGCTACGCTCCGCTTGTCTTCTTACCACTAACGGGGCTTTATGGCTTCTATTGTCTGAAATCTGCTACATTGCACAAACATCATATGGATTACTGTAAAGTTCATCATTATGATTATGTGTGCCATTGCCAGTTAAGAAATGCGGAGAGGACAATATGGATGTTACTGATGAGGCTTTGTTGAGTTCTGGCTTTACACCATCGGATTTGAAGAAGATAAAGAACAACGTTGAAAGCTATGGTGGAACGTTGGGGAATGCAATCAGGGACCTGGCCAGGCGATTTATTCTAGCCGTGTGGGTTGTATCCGGTTGCCTTGCTGTATTCATTTTTCTTGTGATGTTCGCATCTGAGCAGAGTGTTTTCTCTGGTGCTATTGGCCTTTCTTGTGGCGCAGCGGTTGCAATTTTTATACAACCGCCTGTACTTGCTTATAAATCTTGGCGATTCTGTAGAGCGAACAAATCTTAATTAGTACTGTTATCAGTAGCCAGAAGATCAAAAATGACTTTCGCTTTGACACCATATCCAGCGATTTTCATCGTTAGCTTAGGCTTGCTCATTGTGTCAACTTTTCGGTAGTAATCACGCGGCAGCCAACGGAATAATCGCCAAGCTCCGGGTTTCCTTGCTAAGCCGAAGATACTATAGACACTCGCCCCTAGAGTCACCGTATTATAAAGAGCTAATCCACTTTTTGGGCTAAACCCCATAAATTGTGCGGTCTCCATTGCGCCATCAGCAAAAATCCCTTCCGATTTGGATTGTTCACCATAGCGAAGATGGCTTGCTTCTTTTGTTATACCGTTAATACCATCAACAAATAAAACGGCTCCTGCAAGAACTCCAACAGGGGTCATAGTGGACATCATAACCATCCCACCAAATAATGCTGCTCCAGATACCACTATATGGATTGCCGAAATAACGTATCCGACGATTTTATTGTTTTCCCTGACAAACTCGACCTTTGCATAAAGTTGGGCGGCTCTGGTTCTTAACAGGCGTTCTTGTTCTTGCAGATTATCTGTTTCGGCACGCAGATTTTTGATGCATGCAATGCATTCTTCATCGGTTTTGGCCCGTCGTGCAGTTTCAAATTCTTTCTCTACGACCTGCCTTATCTCTTCGACAAACTTGATACGTGTTATCCCATCTTGCAAATAGAATGCTGATAGCCGATTTGCAGTTTCGACGAGTTTCCGGGCTTCCAGATTTACCATGGTATCTGACCATGTTCTGTTCCAGCCCCTGTTGAGCAGCGCAATATCCATTAAAGACTCCTTCCCAAAATGTGTCTGGTCATTTTACGTGCAATAAGGTCGAAGATAACAGGAAATACTTTCACAACCCGCCCCCGTGGGTGTCCCGTTGTTTTATCCTTCCAGTTTACATTCTCCTGCTGAAAATATCCCCGCCTCTGTTGGACCGCTGCTAGGCCGTCAGCCCAGGCCCTCGGTGAAAAGCGCTTTTCTTCGCCAAATTGGCTTTTTTGGTCAGGTATTGCTTTTCGGCGCGTTGGCGTGAAGCGGGGTATACAACAGCGATTTGATCAACAGAAGGATAGCATTCGGGAGGATTTGAGGTGAGTTTACTTGTTCAAGGATTTTGGATGAGTTTGTCTGGTCACCCCACAACTTCAGGTTTCAGGCCTTTGATTCTGCCAGAGCATTAAACGCCATAAAAGCATATTTTTCTATTCACCAGCAGATGCAAAGTCACCACGGCGACGTTACCACAACGGGTAGAAGGTCTACCCTCACCTGGCGAAATTCTCCCGTCCTGGCGGTCATAGATGCGTATCTTTTTCCACACCAGCGCATGCAGTCCCATCAATCCCTTCTACGCTTCACCAGAAGCCCTCAGCGGCGATTTCTAGCACCAGATAGAACTGGCGTACCGATTATCCATGACTTCCCACGGCGCGATACAGGATTCACCAGAGGGCATCTGTCTTGATGACAGTACGTCGTCTTGCCCTTGAATAGCATTAAGTGTCGCCGCATAAGCAACTTAATCCTCGTCATCACTCTGTAATACCCTACGCAGGATTCGGCTCGATTCCAGTATCGGCAGATCTTCCATTAATAACGCCGATCGCGATGGCAATTTATTAAACAATCGCTCTGTTTGCGAGGCGAGATAGGCCACCAGAGGATGTGCGTCAGGGTCGCCTGAAATCAACTCCACGTTGTATTGCGTGACCGTGCCTTCACCAAAGACCCCCGAGCAGTAGGTGGTCCCGCCCAAGTATCTGAAGTCTTCAATAAAAAAGCTGAACATGCGCATTATTTTGTGAGCATCGCGTTGGTCAGTACGGTTGTCTGCTATCCGAAACAGTATGGTATTACCTTCAATGTCATATTGATAACGAAGGCGGTGCTGCTTAAATAGCAAGATAAGCAGTAAACGATTTATCCTCCTGAACTGTTCCGTCACCCTGACAACGTTGTTAATCATAGTATCTGACCGCTTTTTCATTTTCGCGTGGCGATGCGCCGCGCTTTTGCCGGGCCGAAGCTGTGGCTTTTCGATTCCCTGAAGGAGCTGAGCATCAATGACCCCATGTTCAATGACGTAATGAATATGCTTAATGGCGGGCTCCAGCGCCTCAATGGAAAACAGCTCGGTATAGCCGTCGCCGGCATCAATGCCCGTTTGATATTTGGCCAAAAGAAAATGCAGCATTTTTTCCAGCTTAAAGACCTCGGACTGTGGTAACGCAATGCGGTAAGAATGGGCATAATCCACATCGCCCCAGACCCGTTTTAGCGACTGAATGCGGTTATAGATATTATTGGCTTTACCCACTTTCATCATCTTTTTGGCCGGGAAAAGCAATAAATAGAGAAAAGAAGGGGTGTCCATAAAGCGCCTGTGAATGCGGTAACGGAAAAAGCAATGATAGAAGTTTTTTCATGCCAGGCGTAGCGCAGCGTTCACAATGCTGAGCGCTTCATGCTTAAGGCCGGTATAGCCCCAAAAGGCTATACCGCCACTCCCTCCTATCGTGCAATTAACGCAAACACGCCCCAGCCAATATATTCCCTTGTGTAAGCCACATGGCGCTTAGGCGCTGCCGTCAGCTCCGCGCGCACCTCCTGTGCAAAATCATCGTCGGGGTTTTGATCCAGCCAGCGGCGCAGGGTCATCCATTTCGCGGCTTCGTATCTGTCCCAGCCTTCCTGATCTGCCAGCACCATTTCGACCAGGTCATAGCCCTGGCGATCGAAAGACGCGACAAGGTCGGGCAGGGTGAGAAAGTCTGCCGTGGACGAGACGCCGCAAGCCCGAGCCGTCTCCTCCGTTGCGGGAACCTGTCGCCAGTAAGGTTCACCGATGAGCATGATTCCCCCGGGCTTAAGGCTTTGTGCCAGCAGTTCCATCGTCCCGGCAACGCCGCCCGCAATCCATGTGGCGCCAACACAGGCCGCCACGTCGCATTGTTCATCAGCCACGTAGCCAGCCGCGTCGTTATGCACAAAATGGACGCGTTCGCTGACGCCGAGCACCTCTGCGCGCCGCGTTGCCTGCGCGGTAAAGAGCGGGCTCATGTCGATGCCAATACCAGTAATTCCGTGATCGCGTGCCCAGGTGCAAAGCATCTCTCCCGAACCGCTGCCGAGATCGAGAAGGCGCGCGCCTGGCTTCATGCGTAACACGCGCCCCAGCGTGGCGTACTTTTCTGGCGTGAAGGGGTTATGAATGCGGTGTTCGCTTTCGCTAACAGTAAATATGCGTGGGATATCCATCATCCTCTCCTTAACGATTATCAGGCTGGGCACGGACGTTGTTCAGCCCGGTAGTATTAATGCGGTAGGGCTGACCGTTAACGGATTTGATCAGCTTTTTGGTTTTGAGTTTTTTGAAGACGGCGAGCGTGCAGTCGCTGAGCAATAGCCCTTCGCGGCTGTAACATTCAACGGCGGTGACGCGGCCGGACGTATCGCGGACGTGCACAATACGGCCACCTTTGGCGAGAACGTGTAAGGTACGCTGTTCCTGACGGGATAAATTCATACTGGAAAACCTGTTTAATCATCATGTGCAAAACGTGCAAACACACAGCGGTGTCCGCATTCGATTTCGGCGCATTGATAATCAGTCCGGCCTGAAAAGGTCGGGGAGCTGATTATCGGATGATTACATTCTCCAGCATCAAAGCCTCGGATTGAGTTGAAAGGTATTTACGGGGTGAATGATAACACCCGGTCATTGTATGTGTATACCCAGGGTTGAAAAGTGTGATCCCGGTAAGATCACACTGTACCGTTTTTTATATTTTTATCGATTTCAGCCTGTGGCTTTCCGAACAGATAGCCCTGCACGAGATCGCAGCCCAGCGCCTGAAGCCGTTCAAGCTGCGCTTCGGTTTCCACACCTTCTGCAATGACCCGCATATTGAGGCTCTTCGCCATGCCGGTTATCAGTTTAACGATATTAAGCGCATCGTCTTGGGTGGATATCGGATTCACAAAGGATTTATCAATTTTAATTTTATCAAAATTGAGTTCACTCAGCCTCGAGAGCGAGGAATAACCCGTTCCAAAATCATCAATGGAGATTTTTACCCCCAGCGATCTGAGCTTTTTGAGAATAGTGAGCGGCGTGTTGCTGTCACTGAAGAGCGAAGACTCCGTAACTTCCAGCTCAAGGCGGCTGGCCGGCAAGCCTGTCTCTTTCAGGATGGACTGAACCATTGCAGTAAATGATTTAGTCCCCAACTGAACAGGTGAGACGTTTACCGAGATTCTGGCCGGAACCGCCCAGGAAGCTGCCTCCCGGCAGGCAAGTTCAAGCACATTTTTGCCAATCTCATTAATCATCCCTGTTTTTTCAGCAACAGAAATAAAGTAATCAGGCGACAAAATCCCCTTTACTGGGTGTATCCAGCGAATAAGCGCTTCATAGCCGTAAATTTCATTGCTGAATGAATCGACAATAGGCTGGTAATAAACAACGAATTCATGGTTGCTGATCGCGAGAGCCATATCATGCTCAAGGGTTCTGCTTTCCTGCAGCTTCTGCAGCATCCACTGACGGAAGACTTTTATCTGCTGTGAGCCCTCTTTTTTGGCTTCGTAGAGGGCCAGATCGGCAAATTTATAGAGATAATCAGAGCGCCGCTCATTATCAGATAAAACGATACCTACACAGGTGGCAATTTTTATCAGCTGGTTATTGATCGTATAGGGCAGACTGATGTGAGCGCTGATCTCTTTGGCGCGCGAAACCGCCGCGTTCTCGGTCAGGCCGCTGGAGAGAAGTGCAAATTCGTCACCGCCCAGGCGGTAAAACGTATCCGTCGCGTTACTCATTGAGGTAAGCCGTCGGGATACCTGATTCAACAGTAAATCGCCGGCGTCATGGCCATAGGTATCGTTGACCTCTTTGAACCGATCTAAATCAAATAACATCACCGTGACAGGGGTATGGTTTTTATCTGCCTGAAGGGTAATTTTATTGAGATCGTCCCAGAAGAACAGACGGTTTTTCATGCCGGTAAGGGAGTCATGATACACATCATATTCCAGCTTCGAATTCTGTATTTGCAGTGTTTCTTTTGACCGCTGAAGTTCGTCAGCGAGGGTTTTAACCTGCATGTGGGCTTTAAGAATATTTTTATTCTGATAGATCATTAAGAATCCCAGAATAAAGCTTAATATCACCAGAAGTAACGAAAGTACGGAGTAAATATAATATAGGATCTGTATTTTATGGTTGGATTCATTAATTGTGTTAATATCTTTGGTTAATGCGCTTGAAGACAGTTGACTGAGCGGCGCGTCGAGCAGGTGCATATTTGCCAGGTACTTTTTTAATTCCTCATGGCTCATTTTTTCCAGGTTACTGTCCAGATACGCCAGTATTTCTTTCAGGCGTGCAGCGATCTCTTGATGCGTTTTATCGCTCTCAATATAGCGGCCTAAGTCTCCCCCGTTCAGTAACTCGCCCTGGCTGAGCATAATTTCGAGCCGCATGCGGGCCTGGTCTATCGTAACGTCATCGGTATCGGTTGCGTATAGACCAAGCCATGATTCAAATCGGTAATACTCTGATACCAGTTGAGCCACGGACCAGGACTCAGTGTAGTGAGTCAGTTTTTGCAGCTCTTGCTGACGATCGTAAACAAGAAATGCAATATATCCCGTCGTGATAAAAAGAGAAAAAATGATACCAACCAGTATCCTGTTCATTATGTTCTCCTGAACTGCTATTCAATCTTCATTTTGCTAACCTGCCATGCTGAACGCGAGTAATAAATTTGATTATTCAACTCGGGAAGACTGTCATAAGGGTATACAATGAATGATGGGCCTTTATCGCGGATACGCATATATTCGCCATTAATCTTTAAGGCAAGAATAGCATTATATTTCTTAAAATCGCTGAGAGGAATAGCGGTAGCGTAATCATTAAGGGCAATAACATTAACGACAGAACCCTTTGCTCCAACATAATCCATGAGTTTGTTCATTGGAACACCCTCAAACTTCGTCCTGCCCGTATACCAGGGAGATGTCGTCTCGAAACTCACCATCCCGAGTTTTTCAAGGCTTGCGAGATCAAACACTGCTTTTCCATCTTCGTTAGTATTTTCTATATTCCCGTAAATCGTCAAAATGGGTTTTCCGGCGGGTTTCGGCAGTTCACCCGCCCAGGCTAAACTCTGAACCAGACAGCATACCAGCATTAGGATTAATCGCATTATGGCCTCCACTTTTGCACAGAAGTATATGAATTATAATTTAGTTATCACAGTAGTTTATGTATTTTATTGCGTCGCTATTACTTCTGTACGCGAATGTGGGGTAATTTCAATGTAATCAAATGGTTACGTGATTGCGGAAGAGTGATTTCAATCACATACAACACCTCTTTTTTTTGAGGCACGCTACGCTTACTTGAATAAACTCTCTTACGTTTAAAAAACGATCGCTTTAATTGAGCGTTATTTCCTCACCTCAAAGAATGTACCTGTGATGGACAGGTAAAAAAAACGCCACCCGATGGGCGGCGTCGTCATATTTAGCGATTGTTCAGCACGGTGCACCGTTACTTTTTCGTGGCCGGTGAAGCGCTGGGAGGTAAACGCCATAGCTCGTAGCGTTCATGACCGGGTTTGACCGCGCCAGCAAAGTGGTCATTGAGGCTGCTTGAGGTGAAGATCAGGTCACCGTCCGGACGAATAGCCGGCCTTTCTCGCTGATTTATGCGCCTCACCGGCGTCAGTCGGCAGCCACCCGGGCCATGATCGATCTTCTGACCACGGAACAATGACGCGGGTGTCTCCGTCATGAAAAAAGTGTCTTATTCTTAACCCGCCTCCAGCATCCCAAAACTCACAATTCGCGAGCGTCCCAGCTCTTTCGCCCGGTACAGTGCCACGTCCGCGGCGCGCAGCAGGTTGTCACTTTGAGCATGCTCTGGATAGCTGGCGATACCAATCGACACATCCACCGGCCCAATCTCGGTCAGCCCGTAGCGAAGCGATAGCGCATGCACGCCGTTGTAAATCTTCTGCGCGCAGGCGTGCGCTTCTGCTTCACCGGCCCCGGGAAGCAGAACCAGAAACTCCTCGCCCCCGTAGCGGAATGCCAGCCCGCCGTCGTGCGCGGCTCGCTGAACAATCGTCGCCACGTTTTTGATTACCTGATCGCCGGCCTCGTGACCGAAGCGGTCGTTAATGCTTTTAAAGTGATCGATGTCGATCATCATGCAGCTTAACGGCTCGCCGTTGCGCATGGCCTGCGTCATTTGCGTGTGCAGGGTGTCTTCCAGATGATGACGATTACGCAGGCCGGTAAGCGGGTCAAACAAGGCTTTTTCCAGCAGCGCGTCGCGCAGGCGCTGATTCGCCAGCGCCAGTCCGAGCGCCTCGGCCATCAGTTCCAGATACGCGCGTGCAGGAGCATTTTCCGGGGTGATGTTCTGGAACGAGAGCAACCCAATGGCCTCGCCCTGGGCGATAAGCGGTACGCACAGCGCGCTTTCCGCCTGTGATTCCGGGAGATGATAGCAGGCGACATCCGGTTCACCGTTAACCGGCGGATGGCTCTGACCGCGACGCACGGCCCAGCACGCATCGGGGTGGAACGTGGCCTCATCATCTGCCGGTGAAAGCCACTGGGCGACGCAGCGCATTTGCCACGGATCGCGGTCAAAAACGTAGAGCCGGCCCGCTATCCCCGGCGCGATATTGGGCGCAAACAGCTCCGCCACGTTGATCACATCGTCAAAGTTTTCACACCCCTGCAGCCGCTGCGTCATGCGCGCCAGCAGCTCGCGGATGGCCCAGTCGGCGTCACGCTCTTTTTCCAGACGCTGTCGCGCAAGGCCGTTTTCACGAAAGATGCGGATGGCCTGGGCCATATCGCCAATCTCATCAATCTGGTTAAAGTTGGGCGTTTCAACGGCGAAGTCCTGAGAGGCCAGACGGTGAACCACGTCGCTCAGGCGTACCACCGGGCGCAGCACGCGGCGTTTTAATATAAAGCCGAGCACAAACAAGAACAGCAGGGCGGTCAGGCCAACCATCACTTCAGAAGCCGTGCGCAGCGCTTTCGATTTTTTCGTCGCCTCCCGCACGGAGGCAATGACACGTTTGTCGAGTATCTGGCGAAAGCGATCGATTTGGGTTTGTGCGCGCTCAAGCTCCTGCTCGTAGGGCATGCCATAGAGCAGGGCAACGGCCTGCGCATCTTCACCCCGGGCCGCGCTCGTCAGTGCTGCCTGCTGCTCATCCTGCAGTGCATCAATGATTTTTAAACCATCATGTAGCAGGGCCAGCTCGTCATCTGAAGCGCCGGTGTCCTGCAGTTTCTCCAGCTTCAGCTCGATGCTCTTCAGTTTTTTCTCTGACGCATTGTACTCATCCAGGATTTGCGGATTTTTTTTGATGACATACAGGCGCGCTAAATCGGACTGTTTCCAGGCGTCGGTTTCAATATTTTCTGTAAGCTCATCAAAATTTTGACGTAGTTCAATGGCCTGACGTTCGGCAGTGTCAGCACCGGAGGCCATCAGCATGATAATGCCGGAGGCGATAGTCAGGCAGACCGTGGCACCGTAGGCCCAGTTGGTTATTGTCGCGATTCGCACCTGGAGATCCTTTTACTGCATAAAGAGGATGGCGTTCTTCAAATTATAGAAAACGTATGATTTAAGGCGAAAAAAAAGGCGGCACAGCGCCGCCTGATGTGGTCGTTATCGTCACGTCCCTACAAATCTGGAGAGTTTTTTCCCTCTTCGATGAACTCGGCGTCCAGCTCTTCGGCATTCCCCGCGTGATCGCGGCCGGAGAAGAGGTTCCAGCAGGCGATAAACAGCGCGGCGATGAGCGGCCCAATCACAAAGCCGTTAATGCCGTACAGCTCCATACCGCCGAGGGTAGTGATTAAAATCAGGTAGTCCGGCATTTTGGTGTCTTTCCCCACCAGCAGCGGGCGCAGGATATTGTCCACCAGCCCGACAATAATCACGAAGAAGCCAACAATAAACAGCCCCTGCCAGAGCTGGTGCGTGGCGAACAGGTAAATGGCGGCTGGCACCCAGACAATCGCCGAGCCGACGGCGGGGACCAGCGAGAGGAACGCCATCAGCGCGCCCCAGAGCACGCTGCCGTCGATGCCCACGATGGCAAACGCGATCCCGCCGAGCGTGCCCTGAACGACGGCCACCACTGCCGTCCCTTTCACCGTCGCCCGGGAGACGCCGACGAACTTGGCGAACAGGTGCTGTTTAACAAAATCAGACAGCGGCAGGGAGTCGAGGATCTGGCGTACCAGATACGGTCCATCCTTCAGCAGGAAGAACAGCAGGTAAAGCATGATGCCGAAGCTAATCGCAAAGCCAAACGTGCCTTTGCCGATCAGGAACGCGCTGCCTGCCAGATACTGCCCGCCCTGCAGCGCAACGTCGGAGAGTTTTTTCTGGATCTGCGCCGCGTTGGTCAGGTTGTGATCCGCCAGGAAGCCGCTGGCCCAGTCCGGCAAGTGGTTGAAGATGCTCGCCACTACCTCCGGGAATTGGGTGTTGTTCTCCTGAAGCTTCGTGTAAACCACGTTCAACTCAATGGCGAGCGAGGAGAGGATCACCATCAGCGGGATAAAGACGATCAGGCAGATAATGCCAATCGTCAGCAGCGAGGCCAGCCCGTTGCGATCCCCCAGCGCGGCGCGCAATTTGTTTTTTACCGGGTTGAAAATGACGGTCAGAATAGCGGCCCACAGTATCGCGGAGAAGTAGGGCGACAGCACGTCGAAGAAGGCCCAGGTCACAAGGGCGAGAATGAAAATAAAGAAACCTTTGGTCAGTCCGTTAAAGCGCATCAGTCAGTCCTGGTTACTAAGAAACTGTGACGACTATAGAACCGATTGCGAGAATTACCAACCCGGCGGCCAGTTCAGCAATATCGCAGTATGAATTTGCGCTTCACGGATAGCACTTTTGACTGACCGAAGATCGCACGCTCCCGCACCATGCTGTTAGTATCTGCTTGCGGAGGTGCTTATGGCCTGGCGTCCCATTCTTTATGTGATCCTCACAACCCACCCCAGACTCAGCGCGCGGCGTGCCCGTTTACGTCTGGTCATCTAGCTTTTTATTAACAATCGCGGTATAACACCTTCTTTGGATGTTTAGATGTCCATACGTATAGAAGGTAATATGCAAACACAACAAGAAAATGGACAGCTTAAGCGCACCATGAAAACACGCCACCTGATAATGCTCTCGCTGGGCGGCGTGATTGGGACAGGGTTATTCTTCAATACCGGATACATCATTTCCACCACCGGGGCGGCGGGCACGCTGCTGGCGTACCTGATCGGCGCGCTGGTGGTCTGGCTGGTGATGCAGTGTTTGGGTGAGCTCTCCGTGGCGATGCCGGAAACCGGCGCGTTCCACGTCTATGCCGCCCGCTATCTCGGCCCGGCGACGGGCTATACCGTGGCGTGGCTCTACTGGCTCACCTGGACGGTGGCGCTCGGCTCGAGCTTTACCGCCGCCGGGTTCTGCATGCAGTACTGGTTCCCGCAGGTGCCCGTCTGGGCGTGGTGCGTGGTCTTTTGCGTGGTGATATTCGGCCTTAACGTCATCTCCACGCGCTTCTTTGCCGAAGGGGAATTCTGGTTCTCGCTGGTGAAGGTCATCACCATCATCGCCTTTATTATCCTTGGCGGGGCGGCGGTCTTTGGTTTCATCCCGATGCAGGACGGTTCACCCGCGCCGGGCTTAAGCAACCTCACCGCCGAGGGCTGGTTCCCGCACGGCGGCCTGCCGATCCTGATGACCATGGTGGCGGTGAACTTTGCCTTCTCCGGGACCGAGCTTATCGGCATCGCAGCGGGTGAAACGGAAAATCCGCACAAGGTCATTCCGGTTGCGATCCGCACCACCATCGCGCGGCTGATCATCTTCTTTATCGGCACCGTGTTTGTGCTGGCGGCGCTGATCCCGATGCAGCAGGCGGGCGTGGAAAAAAGCCCGTTCGTGCTGGTGTTTGAAAAGGTCGGTATTCCCTACGCGGCGGATATTTTTAACTTCGTGATCCTGACGGCGATCCTCTCGGCGGCGAACTCCGGGCTGTACGCCTCCGGGCGCATGCTGTGGTCGCTCTCGAATGAGAAAACGCTCCCGCGCTGCTTTGCCCGCGTGAACAAAAACGGCGTGCCGCTGACGGCGCTCTCGGTTTCCATGCTCGGCGGCGTGCTGGCGCTGTTCTCAAGCGTGGTGGCCCCGGACACGGTGTTTGTCGCACTCTCGGCCATTTCTGGCTTTGCGGTGGTGGCGGTGTGGATCAGCATCTGCGCGTCGCACCTCGTTTTCCGTCGCCGTCATCTGCAGTCCGGTCAGCCGCTCTCTGCGCTGCAGTACCGCGCGCCGTGGTATCCTCTGGTGCCGGTGCTCGGTTTTATCCTCTGCGTGGTGGCCTGCGTCGGCCTGTGGTTTGACCCCAGCCAGCGCATTGCCCTTTATTGCGGGCTTCCGTTCGTCGCCCTGTGTTATGGTGCCTACTACCTGACCCGAAATATGACATCGCAGGAGCCTGAACATGTCGCAGAATAATCCGCTTACCGCCATCCTTGAAAAACAGCCGTTTGTGGTGCTGGATGGCGCAATGGCAACGGAGCTGGAAGCGCGCGGCTGTAACCTTGCTGACAGCCTCTGGTCGGCCAAAGTGCTGGTGGAAAACCCGGATCTTATCCGTGAAGTGCATCTTGATTACTACCGCGCGGGCGCGCAGGTGGCGATCACCGCCAGCTACCAGGCCACGCCTGCGGGCTTTGCGGCACGCGGTCTGGATGAGGCGCAGTCCCGCGCGCTGATTGGCAAAAGCGTGGAGCTGGCGCGTAAGGCGCGCGAAGCGTACCTGGCCGAAAACCCGCACGCGGGCACGCTGCTGGTAGCGGGCTCCGTTGGGCCGTACGGCGCGTATCTGGCAGATGGCTCAGAGTATCGCGGCGACTACGTGCGCAGTGCCGAAGAATTCACAGAATTCCACCGCCCGCGCGTGGAAGCGCTGCTGGACGCGGGTGCAGACCTGCTGGCCTGCGAAACGCTGCCGTCGTTCACGGAAATAAAGGCGCTGGCCGCGTTGCTGACGGCGTATCCCCGCGCGCGGGCGTGGTTCTCCTTCACCCTGCGCGACAGCGAGCACCTGAGCGACGGCACGCCGCTGCAGGAGGTGGTTTCTTCTCTGGAGGACTATCCGCAGGTCGTCGCGCTGGGCATCAACTGTATCGCGCTGGAAAACACCACGGCGGCGCTGAAGCAGTTGCAAAGCCTGACGCCGCAGCCGCTGGTGGTCTACCCGAACTCGGGCGAGCATTATGATGCGGTAACCAAAACCTGGCACCACCACGGCGAAGCGTGCGAGACGCTGGCGGGGTATCTGCCGCAGTGGCTGGCGGCGGGAGCGAAGTTAATCGGCGGATGCTGTCGCACCACGCCGAAGGATATTGCAGAGCTGAACGCGCAGCGCTGAGTTTGTGCCGGGTAAGGCGCAGGCGCCACCCGGCACAAACCAACCGCACAAAATCAACTATCCTTTCCCGCTTTTTTTCTAAAAACGAATCGTCATTAGCGATTCTTTTTTATTCCTTTATCAAAATTCCCGCGCCGGAAATACTGCCCTCATAACAACAGGGGAGCAGGCATTATGGCAATTTCATCGCGAATCACACTTCTCGGCGCGCTGGCGCTGTGGGCATTTCAGGCGCAGGCGGTGGACGTTACCGTCGCGTATCAAACCTCGGCTGAGCCGGCGAAGGTTGCGCAGGCGGACAATACCTTTGCGAAGGAGAGCGGCGCGAAAGTCGACTGGCGCAAGTTCGACAGCGGCGCGTCCGTCGTGCGTGCGTTAGCGTCCGGCGACGTGCAGATTGGCAATATCGGCTCCAGCCCGCTGGCGGTCGCGGCCAGCCAGCAGGTACCGATTGAGGTTTTCCTCCTCGCCTCGCAGCTCGGTAATTCCGAAGCGCTGGTGGTGAAGAAAAACATCGCCAAACCGGAAGACCTGATCGGCAAACGCATCGCCGTGCCGTTTATCTCCACCACCCACTACAGCCTGCTGGCGGCGCTCAAACACTGGGGCATCAAGCCGGGGCAAGTGCAAATCATCAATCTTCAGCCGCCGGCGATTATCGCCGCCTGGCAGCGCGGGGATATTGACGGGGCCTACGTGTGGGCACCGGCAGTAAACGAGCTGGAAAAAGACGGCACCGTGCTGACCGACTCCGAGAAAGTGGGCCAGTGGGGGGCGCCGACCCTCGACGTGTGGGTGGTGCGCAAAGACTTCGCCGAGAAACATCCTGAGGTGGTGAAAGCCTTCGCCAAAAGCGCGATTGCCGCCCAGCAGCCGTACATCAGCAACCCGGATGAGTGGCTGAAGCAGCCCGCCAATCTGGAAAAACTCTCCCGCCTGAGCGGCGTGCCGGAAGCGGACGTGCCGGGGCTGGTGAGGGGCAATACCTATCTGACCCCCGCGCAGCAGGTGCAGCAGCTAAACGGGCCGGTGAGCAAAGCGATTGTAGATACCGCCACCTTCCTGAAAGAGCAGGGCAAAGTGCCTGCGGTCGCGGCGGATTACAGCCAGTACGTCACCGACCGCTTTGTGAAATAAGGAGTCCGCCATGCTGAACATTACGAACCTGTATGCCGATTACGGTGGTAAACCCGCGCTGGAGGACATCAACCTGACGCTGGGCAGCGGTGAACTGCTGGTGGTGCTCGGCCCGTCCGGCTGCGGAAAAACCACGCTGCTGAATCTGATCGCCGGGTTTGTACCGTATCAGCACGGCACCATTCAGCTGGAAGGCAAAAAGGTGGATGGCCCTGGCGCCGAGCGCGGCGTGGTCTTTCAGAACGAAGGATTGCTTCCGTGGCGCAACGTGCAGGAGAACGTGGCGTTTGGGCTCCAGCTTGCGGGTGTGAACCGTGAACAGCGGCTGGCAACCGCGCGGGCGATGCTGAAAAAAGTGGGGCTGGAAGGGGCGGAAAAACGCTTTATCTGGCAGCTTTCCGGCGGCCAGCGTCAGCGCGTCGGGATCGCCCGCGCGCTGGCGGCGAATCCGCAGCTGTTGCTGCTGGACGAGCCGTTCGGGGCGCTGGACGCCTTTACCCGCGAGCAGATGCAAACTCTGCTGCTGCGCCTGTGGCATGAGACGGGCAAGCAGGTGCTGTTAATTACCCACGATATCGAAGAGGCGGTGTTTATGGCGACCGAGCTGGTGCTGCTCTCGCCGGGGCCGGGGCGCGTGCTGGAGCGGCTGCCGCTGGATTTCGCACGCCGCTACGTCGCGGGGGAGCCCGTGCGCAGCATCAAATCCGATCCGCGGTTTATTGAGCAGCGTGAATACGTCTTAAGCCGCGTGTTCGAACAGCGGGAGGCCTTCTCATGAGCATCGTCTTTAGTGAAAAAACGCGCCGCACGCGTCTGGCGCTGCGCTGGCCTTTCTCACGTCAAATTACGCTGAGCGTCGGTACGCTGCTGGTGCTGCTGGCAGCGTGGTGGGCGGTTGCGGCCCAGCAGTGGGTCAGCCCGCTGTTTCTGCCGCCGCCGGGACAGGTGCTGGCGAAACTCATCTCCATCGCCGGGCCGCAGGGCTTTATGGACGCTACGCTCTGGCAGCATCTCGGCGCAAGCCTGACGCGCATTCTGGTGGCGCTGCTGGCGGCGGTGGTTATCGGTATCCCGGTCGGGATCGCGATGGGCCTAAGCCCGACGGTGCGCGGCATCCTTGACCCGCTGATTGAGCTTTACCGCCCGGTGCCGCCGCTGGCCTATTTGCCGCTGATGGTGATCTGGTTCGGTATCGGCGAAACGTCGAAAATTCTGCTGATTTATCTGGCGATTTTCGCGCCGGTTGCCATGTCGGCGCTGGCGGGCGTGAAGAGTGCCCAGCTGGTGCGCATTCGTGCGGCGCAGTCGCTGGGGGCCAGCCGTACGCAGGTGCTGCTGTTCGTGATTCTACCCGGCGCGCTGCCGGAGATTTTAACCGGGCTGCGCATCGGCCTCGGCGTGGGCTGGTCCACGCTGGTGGCGGCAGAGCTGATTGCCGCCACGCGAGGATTAGGGTTTATGGTTCAGTCGGCGGGAGAGTTCCTGGCGACTGACGTGGTGCTGGCAGGGATCGCGGTAATTGCCGCGATCGCCTTCGGATTAGAACTGGGGCTGCGCGCGCTACAGCGCCGCCTGACACCCTGGCATGGAGAAATACAATGAGTGAACGACTGACCATCACCCCGCTGGGGCCGTACATTGGCGCGCAGGTGTCGGGCCTGGATGTGTCCCGCCCGCTGAGCGATAACCAGTTTGAGCAGCTGTACCACGCGGTGCTGCGCCATCAGGTGGTGTTCCTGCGCGAGCAGGCGATCACCCCGCAGCAGCAGCGCGCGCTGGCGTTGCGTTTTGGCGACCTGCATATTCACCCGGTCTATCCGCATGCGGAAGGGGTGGAGGAGATTATCGTTCTGGATACCCACAACGATAACCCGCCGGACAACGACAACTGGCACACGGACGTCACCTTTATCGAGACGCCGCCCGCCGGGGCAATTCTGGCAGCAAAATTACTGCCAGAGACCGGCGGCGATACGCTGTGGGCGAGCGGAATTGCGGCGTTTGAGGCGCTCTCTGCGCCGTTCCGGACGCTGCTGAGCGGCCTGCGGGCGGAGCACGACTTCAAAAAATCGTTCCCGGAATATAAGTACCGTAAAAGCGAAGAGGAGCATCAGCGCTGGCTGGAGGCGGTGGCGAAGCACCCGCCGCTGCTGCACCCGGTGGTGCGCACCCATCCGGTCACGGGCAAGCAGGCGCTGTTCGTGAACGAAGGATTCACGACGCGCATTGTGGACGTGACGGAGAAAGAGAGCGACGCGCTGTTAGGTTTCCTGTTCGCGCATATCACTAAACCGGAGTTTCAGGTGCGCTGGCGCTGGCAAGAGAACGACCTGGCGATCTGGGATAACCGCGTGACGCAACACTACGCCACCGCGGACTATCTGCCGCAGCGAAGGATTATGCAGCGGGCGACGATTTTGGGGGATAAGCCGTTTTACCGCCCCTGATCCTGTAGTACCCGTAGGCCGGGTAAGCGCAGCGCCACCCGGCGAAAACGGTGCACAATTGCCGGCCAATTAAAGGTGCGCCTCAATATACCGCTGATAGCGGTTCGCCTTCAGGTAGCACAAATCCACCAGCACCAGACCGTCTACGCAGTTGTTGAACGCCGGGTCGCTGCCAAAATCAATAAACTGCACGCCGCCGGGCTCGCATAGTTCGGAATACTGTTTATACAGCGGCGGTATGCCGCAGCCCAGATTGCCGAGCAGGGATTTCAGCTTCGTCAGATCGTCCACGTAATCCACGCCGCCAAACTGTGCCAGCACGTCCGGTAAGGATGCCGGATACGGCTGACGTGACGCGGCTAGCGGATGCGTCGCCGGGAACCACAGGCGGTAAAAGGCGACCAGCAGATCCCGTGCCGCAGGCGGTAAGCCGCCGGAGATGGAGACGGGGCCAAACAGGTAGCGATAATGTGGGTAACGCGCCAGGTAAGCCCCGATGCCAGACCATAAATAGTCCAGACCGCGACGCCCCCAGTAGCGCGGCTGAATAAAGCTGCGCCCGAGCTCAATGCCGTGCTCAAGCACGTCCTGCATTTTGTCGTCGTAGTGGAACAGGCTGTAACTGTACAGACCTTCAACGCCGCGCTTTTCGATCTGCATGGCCGTCGGCATAAAGCGATACGCCCCGACGATCTCCAGATCCTCTTCATCCCAGAGGATCAGGTGCAGATAATCGTCATCGTAGCTGTCGGTGTCCCGGCGTTTACCGCTCCCTTCCTCCACCGCGCGAAACGCAATCTCACGCAGGCGGCCCAGTTCGCGCAGAAGAGGCGCCTCTTCCTGCCCGTTGCGCTGCCACAGGTAGATGGTTTTACCGTCGCTGGTTTTACCCAGACACTCCGCCTGCGCCAGCTCGCGTTTCAGGGTGGCCCGGTCTTCCGGACGAGCAATGGCGCACTGGGTTTTGAAGACGCCAGGCAATCCCTTGCCAAGACGTATCACGTGCTGACGGCACTGCTCGGCCATCTCACGTGACGAAAGAGTGGCGCTATGCCAGTGATGCCAGGCGATTTGCTGGCCGATTTTAATCGGCAGCTGGCTGTGGCGGCGGCGGAACATCTGTTGCATTAGCAGCAGCATCGACAAGGTCGGCGACACCAGCGTGCTGGCATAAAAGAGCAGGCTGTTATGCGCCTGAATATGCACCGGCAGCAGCGGGGCGCGCAGCTTGCTGGCGAGTTTGATAAAGCCGGAGTGCCATTTTTTATCGCGAATGCCTTTGCGCGTGGGGCGTGAAACTTCACCCGCCGGGAAGAAGATCAGCACGCCCGCGTTTTGCAGATGCTGCTCCATCTGAACCAGAGACGATTTCGCCGTCCTGCCGCCCATATTGTCCACCGGAATAAACAGCGAACTGAGAGGCTCAAGGTGGGTCAGCATCCGGTTGGTCACGACTTTAACGTCGCGCCGCACGCGGGAGACGGCGTACATCAGCGCCAGCCCGTCCAGCGTGCCTGTCGGGTGGTTGGCAATAATAACCAGTGGGCCATGTTCGGGGATTTGTTCGAGATCGCGGGCGGAAACGGTGCAGAGAATATCAAGGTGCTCCAGAACTTGCTCCACCATATCCAGTCCTTTCAGGTGGCGGTGAGCGGCGGCAAACTGCTGGAATTCTTCTTCGTAAAACAGCCTTTTTAACAGACTTTTTTGCCAGGGTGCAGGCCTCGCCTGAGGCCAAAGATCGTCGAGAACGCTATCGAGGCTAAACATGATTACTCCTCCTGCCGTCTTGCGAAGACAGTAGAAGGAGCAGATGTCGGTTGTATTGCAGTTTGGTGAAGATTAGCGGAGGATTTTTTTCTCGGCCAGATCCAGCGCGAAGTAGCTGAAGATCAGATCCGCGCCCGCGCGTTTGATCGCGCCCAGGCTTTCGAGGATCACTTTCTCTTCGTCGATGGCACCGGCCAGCGCAGCGAATTTGATCATCGCGTATTCACCGCTCACCTGGTATGCCCCCAGCGGCAGTTCGGTGCGCTCGCGGATGTCGCGCAGAATATCGAGATAGGCGCCAGCCGGTTTCACCATCAGGCAGTCTGCGCCCTGGGCTTCATCAAGCAGGGATTCACGAATCGCTTCCCGGCGGTTCAGCGGGTTCATCTGGTAGGTCTTACGATCGCCCTTCAGCGCCGTACCCGCCGCTTCACGGAACGGGCCGTAGAAGGAAGAGGCAAACTTGGTGGAGTAGGACATGATGGCGGTGTCGGTAAAGCCTGCCGCATCCAGCGCCTGACGGATAGCCTGAACCTGTCCATCCATCGCCGCAGAGGGCGCGATAAAGTCCGCACCCGCAGCGGCAGCCACGACCGCCTGCTTGCCGAGGTTCAGCAGGGTGGCATCGTTGTCCACGCCGTGATCGCACAGCACACCGCAGTGCCCATGGGAGGTGTATTCGCAGAAGCAGGTGTCGGACATGACCACCATTTCTGGAACGGTATCTTTGCAGATGCGGGACATGCGGGCCACGAGGCCATCCTCTTTCCATGCATCGCTGCCGGTGGCGTCGGTATGGTGGGAGATGCCGAAGGTCATCACCGAGCGGATCCCCGCGTTGGCAATGCGTTCAATCTCGCGGGCCAGGTATTTTTCAGGAATGCGCATCACGCCCGGCATGGCTTCGATGGCTTTGTAGTCATCAATCTCTTCTTCAACAAAAATCGGCAACACCAGATCGTTTAAGCTCAGTGTTGTCTCTTCAAACATAGCGCGCAGTGCGGGTGACTTACGCAGGCGGCGGGGACGTGCAATTAAATCGGTCATGGTATGCCTGATGTTTGTGGAACAAAGAAGGTTAGTGTACCTCAAAGTGAAGTGAGGTGTTTTACTAAAGTGGGCATTTTGATACCGATTAATGCGGCCTGTCTATGATTGCCACTGAATTATATATAATTAACTAATCCTGCGGAATGTCGGTTCGAATTATTGATGTTAATTCTATTACGAAGGGAATGTATAAATAAAAATGATCTGTTTATAAAACTTATATCACCTTTGCTTGTTTAGTTTATTTTGACTTTTTCTTTATAGTATTTATATTTAGCGCTCTTTTTCTCTCGTTTTACATCTGCTGATTGTCTGGATACGGACTTAAATGAATCATTCATTGAACCTTTTCTGAATGAAACTGCATAATTCACTCCGCAATTAAACATTGCTAATTGATTTACGGACAAACATGCTTACGTCCCTGAGGAGGGATGACCCAATGCAAACATGGAAAAAGAAACTGGTTGTATCTCAACTTGCATTAGCTTGTACGCTGGCTATCGCTTCTCAGGCTAATGCGAAAGATATTTCCGGTACGACATATAATACTTTTGGATATGATAATACCGCATCTACGCCGTGGTATTATGGCTACGCAGATTGGGATTACTCGGATGCCACCCATGATGGTGACATTTATCCGGTCATCAATAAATCAACCGTAAACGGTGTTATTTCGACTTACTATCTGGATGATGGGGTCAATGGCCGTGCGAACGCGTTGAGTATTTCTAACAGCACCATTAACGGCATGATCACGTCAGAGTGTATGACCACGACGTGTGCAGATGGCGTGGATACTGACGGCACCAGTCATACCCAGTACGATCGTTTTAGCCTGACCGTTGATAACTCCACCATCAACGATGCCTACGAGCATTACGCGTATGATGTCGTCAATGGCGAGAATACTGAAACGCATTATCTGGACACCTATGGTCTGGGTAACGCAATTACCCTGGACGTTGAATCTGATATCGTTATTCAGAACAACTCCCACGTCGCGGGTATCACGCTGACGCAGGGTTATCAGGAGCTGGATAACACACCATACGACGGCGTTGAAGGCGTTGCTAACAGCAGCAATGTCTTTACCGATACGCTGGTGGTGAAAGACTCCGTGCTGACCTCTGGTGCGTACAGCGATCTGGGCACCAACGGGTTCTACGGTCAAACGGCGAAGCCGAGCGACTACGGTGAAACCAACGCCTCGGCTGCGGATGATGCGGCGCTGATCGTTGCGGCCGGCGCGTCTGATAACGCCATGCAGACCACCGCTACCTTCGATCACTCTACCGTAACGGGTGACATTCTTTTCTCCAGCACCTTTGATAACAACTTCTACGAGAATGGCGATCCGGCAACGGATACCACTGAAGATGGTGTCTATAACCCAACCACCAACGGCTGGGACGGTACCGATACACTGGATGTTACGCTGACTAACGGCAGCAAGTGGGTCGGTGCAGCGCAGTCCAGCGTTGAAGCTATCGGCACTGCGCAGATGTATGGCCAGGGCTACAGCAACGTTGACTGGCACGCTCTGTCCCCGAACAGCATCTGGCCTGATTCTACCTTCGACAGCAACGGTCACGTTGCCGGTGAAGAGGTGTACCAAAGCGGCCTGTTCAATGTGGCGCTGGATAACGGTTCCGAGTGGGATACCCGCAAGGTCTCCAACATTGATGCGCTGACGGTGAACAACCAGTCTCAGGTCAATGTTGAAAACTCCGGCCTGCTGGCGGATTCAATCACCCTGACCAATGCTTCAACCATGAATATTGGCGACAGCGGAGCCGTGGCAACCGACAGCCTGTATCTGGACAGCTATAGCCGTGCGGCACTGACTGAAGAGACAGCAGAGCTGTATGCCAACACCATTACCGTAGACAACGGTGCCGAGCTGGCGCTGGGTCTGGGTCAGGTTGATACGCACAATATGGTACTGACCGATGGCGGCGTGCTCAACGTTGCCAGCCGTGATTATGTGCTGAACAGTGATCTGAACAACGCACGCTATATCACCAACGATCGCTACAACGCGGAGTATGACTACGGTGTTGTCGCGCTGAACTCCGACGGCCATCTGGCGGTGAACGGTGACGTTGCCGGTAACTACAAGGTGCGCATCGACGATGCAACCGGCGCTGGTTCAGTTGCCGACTACAAAAACAAAGAGATCATTCGCGTCTACGACAATAACGCAGATACCGCAGCCAGCTTTACTGCTGCAAACAAAGCTGATTTAGGTGCTTATACCTATCAGGCGCAGCAGGAGGGTGACACCGTTGTTCTCCAGCAGAAAGAGCTGACTGACTACGCCAACATGGCGCTGAGCATTCCTTCTGCCAACACCAATATCTGGAATCTCCAGCAGGATACCGTGGGTACGCGTCTGACCAACAGCCGTCATGGCCTGGCAGACAACGGCGGAGCGTGGGTGAGCTATTTCGGCGGCAATTTTGACGCGGATAACGGCACCGTCAGCTACGATCAGGACGTAAGCGGCATTATGGTCGGTCTGGACACGCAGATTGACGGTAATAATGCGAAGTGGATCGTCGGTGGTGCGGCTGGTTTTGCGAAAGGCGATATCAGCGATCGTACGGGTCAGGTCGATCAGGACAGTCAGACGGCGATGATCTACGCATCGGCGAAGTTCATGAACGATCTCTTCCTGGACAGTTCCCTGAGCTACACACGCTTCAACAACGAACTCTCAGCTACGATGAGCAACGGTCAGTATGTTGACGGTGATACAACCTCTGACGCTGTCGGCTTCGGGATGAAGCTGGGCTATGACTGGAAACCAAACCTCTCAGGCTATATCACCCCTTATGCGGCGATTTCCGGCCTGTTCCAGTCAGGCGACGACTACCAGCTGAGCAACGACATGCGTATCGATGGTCAGTCTTACGACAGCATGCGTTATGAACTTGGCCTGGATGCGGGTTATACCTTCAACTACGGCGGCGAACAGGCGCTGACCCCGTACTTCAAGCTGGCTTACGTCTATGACGATGCTGACAATAATGCTGATATCAACTCTGACAGCATTGATAACGGCGTCGAAGGCTCTGCGGTTCGCGTTGGGCTGGGCACCCAGTTCAGCTTCACCAAAAACTTCAGTGCTTACACCGATGCGACTTATCTGGGCGGCGGTGACGTTGACCAGAACTGGGGAGCAAACCTGGGTGTGAAATATACCTGGTAAATAGAAATTGCGGGGGATATTTTCCCCCGCTTTTTTATATGGTTTAAAAATAATAAAGAACCGACAGATACAGATGCTTTGAGGTATGCATGAACGTTAATGCGAAACCACTTTCTGAATTAAGCCGGCTCGCAAAATGTCTGGAAGTCGCCGGTACCCCCTTTAAGATCGAACCACAGCAATTAATAACAACCGGCAATAATGATGATGAGCCATTTACTTTTGTAATACAGTCTGGTCTTACCGCTATCCATCGTAAATCTGATGAACTTCTGATGGGCATTGCGCAGGCACCTTTTATCTATGGTTTGAATGCATGGATAAATGATAGTTATCTGGAATATTCCATGATGACACACACAACCTGTTCTGGATTTTATTTACCGGTCTCTGCCACGCGTCAACTTATTCAGCAAAATCATCTCTGGCAGGATGCTTTCTGCTGGGTGTCATGGATTAACCATATTCTGGGCAAGCGTGACCTGCAGCTGGTGGGAAATAACTCTTATAGTCAGATCCGGGCGATGTTGATCAATATGGCCGAGTGGGATGACTCGCTGCGCTCAAAAATTGGCGTTATGAATCATATTCAGCGTAGCACACGTATTTCACGTTCGGTCGTTGCAGAAGTCCTGGCTGCGCTGCGTCAGGGGAACTACATCAATATGAGCCGGGGCAAGCTGGTCAGCATCAACCGCTTGCCCACGGAATATTAAGATCAGTTAGACGCAGTAAGCACCTGGGCTTTATTGGCGCTCAGTTCGGCCACCAGGTTATTGATGCCGTCACTCATATTAACGAAGCGCGTGTTCGGAGAACGGGTGACTACCACAAACGCGCCCACGTTGGACTGCGGAATCATTGCCATGTAGGTAATGAATCCGCCGCCGCCGCCGGTTTTCTGAATGATGCCCGGACGACCATTTTTCGGTGCCATATAGACCCAGCCCAGGCCGAGCGCATCGGCTTTACCCGGCACGTCCATCCCGATGACGCGATGCAGCTGAGTACGCTGATAGATAAGAGTCTGCATACGATCGGCCTGGCTGCTGCGGGAGTAAAAATCCGAAGAAAGGAACTGCTGCATCCAGCGCATCATGTCGCCAGGGGTGGAATAGACCCCGCCGCTGCCCACGGCTGCCAGCGTGTTGTTACAGGGGCTTGCGCCTTTCTCTGCCACCATCAGGCGTTTGCACTGGTCCGGGGAAGGGGTAAAGGTGGTGTCTTTCATGCCCAGCGGACGCGTGATCTGCTCTTCAAACAGCTGCGGGTAAGGTTTGCCCGCCGCCGTTGAAAGCGCATCCGCCAGCAGATCGAACGCCAGGTTCGAGTAAGAGGCCTGCGAGCCCGGGGCGGATTTCAGCGTGGCGGTGCTCAGATAGTTCCAGCGCTGTTGGCGCGTTGGCCAGACAAAAACGTCGCGGTGCGCCGCGCCGCCCGGCTGCTCGCGCGGCAGAGCGCTGGTGTGCGTCGCGAGGTTCACCAGGCGAATTGGCGTGCCCTGATACGTCGGCACGCGGGCACCCGGCGGGGCGTATTTGCTGAGCGGATCGTCGAGCTTTACCACGCCCTGGTCGAGCAACTTCACCAGCATTTCGCTGGTCATCAGCTTGGTTAAGGACGCGACGCGCACAACGGAATCCAGCTGCGGACGAACGTTATTACCTGGACGCGTTTCACCAAAGCTGCGGAAAACGCGCTGGTTGCCGTCGATGACCGCCATTGCCATCCCGGTCGCGCCGCTGCCGTAATAGATAAGGTTCGCGTAGCGATCGGCAATATCGGAAGCCAAAACGGGCGCCGTCAGCGGCTGGGCTGCCTGGGCGGTGGAGAAGCTCACCGCACACAGCGCGGCAAAAGAGAGCAGACAACGTTTCAACGAAAAGCATCCATGAAGTGAATGAGGAAAGTAATGGGTATTTATACTACTAATCGGCACCGTGCAATGCCCCGAATAGCATAACCATAGCGAGAAAAACGTAACCATGGGTAAATATGAAGAATTTCCCTGCGAGCGCTCTCCCATTTTGTGACATCGGGCTTATGATAGGCACCAGTGTTACTCAATCTTGCGGAGAACGGTATGTCTGAAAAGCGTGTGGTAATGGTGGTTGATATGCAGAACGGGGTGTTTGAAACCCCGCGTCATCAGCGCGAGACGTGTGTCTCTCTGATCAACCAGCTTACGCAGGCTGCCGACACGGTGATTTTTATTCAGCATGCCGAGGCCGGGGGGCTGGAAGAGGGAAGTGACGGGTTTGCGTTGCTGCCTGAACTCCATCAACCTGCTGGCGCGCTGTACGTGACCAAAACCGCCTGCGATGCCTTCTATAACACCGGGCTTGAGGCGCTGTTACGCGAGCAGGGCATTCGCGAGTTTGTCATCTGCGGCTGCGCCACCGATTACTGCGTTGACGCCACGGTCAAGAATGGCGTCAGCCGGGGTTACCACATTACCGTGGCGGAAGATGCCCACACCACCGCCAACCGCCCGGCTGCCGAAGCACAGATCTTGATTCACCACCACAACGACGTCTGGCGAAACTTCATTGCGCCAGCGAACCCTGTCGCGGTGAAACGCACCGAAACAATTCTCGAAAACTGGAAAGCGAACTAATAATCAACCCACGGGTCTGACCTTTTTGCCCGAGCCGGGGTCCGGCTCGGGCAAGGTATTCGTGTGGTAATGTGTTGAGCACAGCAACAACCATAACAACAAGAAGGAAGTATCATGTTTAAGTCTTTTTTCCCAAAGCCGGGGCCTTTTTTCCTGTCGGCATTTATTTGGGCACTGATCGCAGTCGTGTTCTGGCTGGCGGGCGGCGGTGCATGGCTGACACGCATCGTGGGGGCGACAGGCGAGGTGCCGATTAGCGCGGCGCGATTCTGGTCGTTCAGCTATCTGCTGTTTTATGCCTATTACGCGCTTTGCGTCGGGCTGTTTGCGCTTTTCTGGTTTAATTATTCCCCTCATCGCTGGCAGACATGGTCCATTCTCGGAACGTCGCTGATTATTTTTGTCACCTGGTTTCTGGTCGAAGTGAGCGTAGCCATTAACGCGTGGTATGCCCCGTTCTACGATCTCATCCAGAAAGCGCTTAGCGCCCCTAACAGGGTGCCAATTGGCGAGCTTTATAATCAGTTAAAAATTTTTATGGGCATTGCGATGATCGCTGTCACCGTGGCGGTGCTGAATAATTTCTTCGTCAGCCATTACGTCTTCCGCTGGCGTACGGCGATGAACGAATTCTACATGACCCACTGGGAGCGTCTGCGCCATATTGAAGGTGCTGCTCAGCGTGTTCAGGAAGACACCATGCGTTTTGCGTCAACGCTTGAGGATATGGGCGTCAGCCTGCTTAATGCCATCCTGAAACTGTTTGCGTTCTTACCGATTCTGGTCGCGCTTTCTCCCCATATTTCAGCATTGCCGATTGTCGGACATTTACCGTACGGCCTGCTCATCCCGGCGCTGATTTGGTCGCTTATGGGCACAGGCCTGCTTGCCGTCGTCGGGATTAAGCTGCCGGGCTTAGAGTTTAAGAATCAGCGTGTGGAAGCGGCCTATCGTAAGGAGCTGGTCTACGGAGAGGACGACCCAACGCGCGCTGCGCCCCCGACGATAAAAGAGCTGTTCCGCAACGTCCGTTTCAACTATTTCCGGCTCTATTTCCACTACATGTATTTCAATATTGCCCGTATTTTCTATCTGCAGGTCGATACTGTTTTTGGACTATTCCTGTTGTTCCCGTCTATTGTTGCGGGAACAATCACGCTGGGCTTACTGACCCAGATTACCAACGTGTTCGATCAGGTCAGAAACTCGTTCCAGTATCTGATCAACTCCTGGACCACGCTGGTGGAGCTGATGTCCATCTACAAACGTCTGCGCAGCTTTGAACATGAGCTGGACGATCGGGACCTGCAGGAAGTCACCAACACATTTAGCTAATACAGGGAGTTGCTATGTCTTTTGCCGTACCGCGTGCGTTACCGCTGTCCTTGCTGGCTGCCCTCGTTCTGGCGGGCTGTGCCGAAAAAGGGGCTGCTCCGCTTAAAAAGGGCGAGAAGCCCGTGGATGTCGCAAGCGTTGTGCGGCAAAAAATGCCCGCCAGCGTGAAGGATCGCAATGCGTGGGCGGATGCGCTGGCAAAAACCTTTGAAAGCCAGAAGATTGCCCCAACCGAGGAGAATATCTGCTCGGTGCTGGCGGTGGCGCAGCAGGAGTCGATGTACCAGTCAGACCCGGTGGTGCCGGGTCTCAACAAAATTGCCTGGAAAGAGATCGACCGCCGCGCGGAATCGATGCATATCCCGGTATTCCTCGTGCATACCGCGCTGAAAATCACCTCGCCAAACGGCAAAAGCTACAGCGAGCGGCTGGACACGGTGAAAACCGAAAAACAGCTTAGCGCCATCTTTGATGATTTCATTAACATGGTGCCGATGGGGCAGAAACTGTTTGGCTCACTGAACCCGGTTCACACCGGCGGCCCGATGCAGGTGAGCATTGCGTTTGCCGAGAAGCATACCGACGGCTACCCGTGGGAAATTGACGGTACGGTGCGTCAGGAGGTCTTCTCCCTGCGCGGCGGGCTGTGGTTCGGCACGTATCATCTGCTGAACTATCCGGCGAACTACAGCGAGCCCTTGTACCGCTTTGCAGACTTTAACGCGGGCTGGTATGCCAGCCGTAACGCGGCGTTTCAGAGCGCGGTTAGCCGCGCAAGTGGCGTCAAGCTGGCGCTGGACGGCGATCTTATCGCCTACGGCAGCAGCGAGGCGGGAAGCACCGAGCGGGCGATCCGGAAATTATCGACAACGCTTGATATGAGCAACAGCGACATTCGCCGTCAGCTTGAGAAAGGCGACAGCCTGGCATTTGAGAAAACGGATCTCTACAAGAAAGTGTTTGCGCTTGCCGATAAGAAGAGTGGGAAAACGTTGCCGAGGGCAATTCTGCCGGGGATTCAGCTGGAAAGCCCGAAGATCACGCGTAACCTGACCACCGCATGGTTCGCAAAACGCGTGGACGATCGCCGGGCTCGCTGTATGGGGCTTTAATGGCGACGACGAAAGCGCAGGACGAGCGCGACAACGCCTAAAATCATACACCCCGCGAGGAAGGGAACGAGGCCAAACAGCGTGCTCACGCCAAACCCGATTTCAACCCGCGGGCGTCCGTTATCCTGCACCTGCATCAGGTGTTCATAAACGCCCGGCGCGTGCACCAGCATATTAAGCAGCTGGGAGCCAGCCCAGAAGCAGAACAGGACAAACAGGGCATACGCGATATTACCCGCCGTGGAGGTTTTTGGTTTGCCGCCAAAAATCGGTTTCGACAATGTAAAGTCAGCCATGTTGACCTCCCGAAATATCACTCTGTTTTAATACGCGTCTTACGGGGTGAGTTTGACAGGTCATCGCATTTGTCAATATCAGAATCGTGGTAATTTTCGCTCAGGATTTCTCCTGGATTTTTGATTTCTGCAGCATGTCACAATTTGTTAACTTAAATGAAACTGCACCGCATTTCAGAATTTCCGCATCTGCCACAGACCTGGCGGTGAAACTGTGAGAGGATGTCTTTTTTTCCTGCCGGAGTTGTTATGAAGCTCACGTCCAAACTTCGCCGTGACTGGCACTACTACGCCTTTGCTATCGGGCTGATCTTTATTCTTAACGGCGTCGTGGGGCTGTTGGGATTTGAAGCGAAAGGCTGGCAAACCTATGCCGTGGGCCTGGTGACCTGGGTAATCAGTTTCTGGCTGGCAGGGCTGATAATCCGCCGCCGTCCGGAAGAGACGACAGCGGAGGAGACGGCTAAGGGTGCCGATTAGCCGTTAACGGAACTTTTCAGGGCGCTGTCGGCGGCATGACGCTCCAGCGCCAGCTCGATCAGGCGGGTGATCAGCTCAGAGTAGCCAAGCCCGCTGGCCTGCCACAGTTTTGGATACATGCTGATATTGGTGAAACCCGGCAGCGTGTTGATTTCATTGATCACCACCTCGTTCTCCGGCGTCAGGAACACGTCCACGCGCGCCATGCCGCTGCAGCCGAGCGTCTGATAGGCCTGAATGGCGATCGCCCGGATCTTATCGTTGATGGCCGGATCGATTTCCGCAGGAACAACAACCTGGGCGCCTTTATCATCAATGTATTTGGTGTCGTACGAGTAGAAGTCGCTGTTTAAGACCACTTCACCGCAGGTGCTGGCCTGTGGGAAATCGTTGCCCAGCACCGCGCACTCAATTTCGCGGCCTTTGATCCCCTGCTCAACCACCACTTTATGGTCGAACTCAAACGCCAGACGGACGGCTTGCGTGAACTCTGTTTCGGTGGTGACTTTGCTTACGCCCACGGAGGAGCCCTGGTTGGCTGGCTTCACAAACAGCGGCAGACCCAGTTCAGCGCTAATTTGCGCGAAGCTGTGCTTGTCGCGGTTGGCGCGGGTGAGCGTCACGAACGGCGCGATATTCAGCCCGGCATCGCGCAGCAGGCGTTTGGTGACGTCTTTGTCCATGCAGGCGGCGGAGCCCAGCACGTCCGAGCCCACGAACGGCAGGTTGGCCATGCGTAACATTCCCTGCAGGGAACCGTCTTCGCCGAGGGTGCCGTGCACGATGGGGAAGACTACGTCGATCTGGGCGAGAGCCTGCGCGTTGCCGGCGTCGATGAGCTGACCCTTCACGACGCCGGGTACGGTGGCGACGCTAATTTCCGAAGGATTAAGGGCGATGTGTGCCGGATCGTGGGCATTCAGCAGATACTGGCTGGCATCGTTAACATGCCACTGGCCCTGTTTATCAATGCCCAACAGCACCACGTCGAAACGGCTTTTATCGATCGCATCGACGATATTTTTAGCCGATTGCAATGACACCTCGTGCTCCGCTGATTTTCCCCCAAAGACAATACCTACGCGCTGCTTTGCCATCTCACTCTCTTCCAGTCTGACGAAAAGCCAATAACATACCACGATGCCCTGCGGGTTTCGCGGCCTTCTGCCATAATGTTTTGGGGAACAGTGAGGGGGGAGAGTGAAAGGAAAAACGCTGCTGACCATTTTCATCCTTGGGGCAATCGCAATGGCGGGCTATCGCTGGCTGCCGTCTTACTACAACCCTTTCACGCCGCTGAACCTGGACGACCCACCTGGCCGCATTACCCAGTATAAGCTGCGGCACTTAACGCCCGAAGCTTGCGCGAGCCTGTTAGCGCAGGCTAATCAAAAAAAACTGATCCGCACGCAGGCGGTCGCTGACAGCGGCGGGGAATGCCCGCTGAACAACGTCGTGCGCGTGCGTGACTTTGGCCCGGTGAGCCTGAACGGCAGTTTTCTTGCCAGCTGTCCGCTGGCGCTCAGCTCAGCCCTGTTTGTCAGCCAGCAGGCCCGGCCCCTGACTAAACGCTTTACCGGCAGTGAACTGACGCGCATTGAGCACCTCGGCAGCTTTGCCTGCCGCAATATCTACCACCGGCCCGATGCGCGGCGCAGCGAGCATGCCACGGCAGAGGCGCTGGATATCGCCGCTTTTCGGCTGGCGAACGGAGAGCGCGTTACGGTACTTAACGGCTGGAAATCGGCAAGAACGCAGCCCTGGCTGAAGGCTCTGCTGGCGGCAAGCTGCGGTTACTACGGAAACGGTCTTGGGCCGGAATATAACGCGGCGCACGCCAGCCATTTTCATCTGGGAATGCGCGGCTTTGGTCTCTGCCGCTGAAGCATAATCTTCCGCCAGAAAATGGATGAATTGTGACTTATTTCACAAATATGATGACTGGGAAGATAAAACACCAAAGTCAGCGAGGCCGCATCTCTGGTGCGACGTTAAGACGCGTAACTTGCTAATCTGACGGCGAATTCGCCTAAAAATGAAGACTATTTCTGTATGGAATCCTGGAAAGTTAATCTCATCTCGGTCTGGTTCGGCTGCTTCTTCACCGGGCTTGCCATCAGCCAGATCCTGCCGTTCCTGCCGCTGTACGTGTCACAGCTGGGGGTCAGCTCCCACGAAGCGCTGTCCATGTGGTCCGGGCTGACGTTCAGCGTCACGTTTCTGGTCTCCGCCATTGTGTCACCGATGTGGGGCAGCCTGGCGGATCGGAAAGGGCGCAAGCTGATGCTGCTGCGCGCCTCCCTCGGGATGGCGATTGCTATTCTGCTCCAGGCCTTCGCCACCAACGTCTGGCAGCTGTTTTTCCTGCGGGCGGTGATGGGGCTGACGTCCGGGTATATTCCCAACGCCATGGCGCTGGTTGCCTCTCAAGTGCCGCGCGAGCGCAGCGGCTGGGCGCTGAGTACGCTCTCCACCGCCCAGATCAGCGGCGTTATCGGCGGCCCGCTGCTGGGAGGCTTTCTGGCTGACCATGTCGGTCTGCGCGCGGTATTCATCATCACCGCAATCCTGCTGGTGATCAGCTTTCTGGTTACGCTCTTTCTTATCAAAGAGGGGGGCCGCCCCGTTATCAGTAAATCTGAGCGCCTGAGCGGTAAGGCCGTCTTCGCCTCGCTGCCATACCCGGGACTCGTAATTAGCCTGTTTGTCACCACCATGGTGATCCAGCTCTGCAACGGTTCGGTCGGCCCGATTCTGGCGCTGTTTATCAAGTCGATGGAGCCGGACAGCAACAATATCGCCTTTCTCAGCGGCATGATTGCCGCCGTGCCGGGCGTCTCCGCGCTGATCTCTGCCCCGCGTCTGGGAAAACTGGGCGACAGGATCGGCACGGCGCGCATCCTGATGGCGACGCTGATTTTTGCGGTGGTGCTCTTTTTCGCCATGTCGTTTGTTACCTCTCCGCTTCAGCTGGGCGTGCTGCGGTTTTTACTCGGCTTTGCGGATGGCGCTATGTTGCCCGCCGTACAGACATTGCTGGTCAAATATTCCAGCGATCAGGTCACGGGACGTATTTTTGGCTATAACCAGTCGTTTATGTATTTAGGCAACGTCGCCGGTCCGCTTATTGGTGCGTCCGTTTCTGCAATGGCGGGTTTTCGCTGGGTATTTGCCGCGACGGCGATTGTCGTTTTAATCAATATTATCCAGCTGGCTATTGCCCTGCGTCGCCGCAGACAAATAGCGGAAGCGAAATCAGCGAAATAACCTTTTTGCAGATGTATTATATATTCTTATGGTAGCCGCATTTTTATATAACAAAATGCGGCGTTTTTTTATAGAAAAACGTTTCGCTGAAAAGATCGCTGCGCTAATTTGGCGGCAATGTCACTTTTGCATAAGATAATACTTTTCTCCGCTTTGCATATTTCATTCCTGGTGTTAATTTCAGAGGAAATCCCATAAGGAAATAGCACGATGAAAAATCTCATTGCTGAGTTGCTGGTTAAGCTTGCACAAAAGGAAGAGGAGTCGAAAGAGCTGGTCGCCCAGGTCGAAGCGCTGGAAATAGTTGTCACCGCGCTGCTGCGGCAGATGGCAACATCGGATCAGCAGGCGTTAATTGAAAGCATTGAAGGAGCGCTGGATAAGGCGCGGCCCGATACGCAGGTTCCGCCAGAGGATGCCGAGTTGCTGCAGCAATACGTAAAGAAGCTGTTGAGGCATCCGCGCAGTTAAGCCGTTACTGACATGTCATAGGATTGTCATGCAGGATGCCTGGAGTCGCTCTGTTTTATTTTTGTATTTGTACATGAAGAAAATAAATTGAAACAGAGCGCGCTTTTTAGCGCGTTACATTCCCTGTTAATTACCCCGGCCATTTAGGCCAATACCGTCAATTCCTGCGTGCTGGAACTGAAATGATAAATTCCCGGCCGAAATCACATCTGCCGGGTGGTTTTTTTCCTGTCACGAACCAGACTTACAGGGAATGTTCACAAAAGGATGGTGCAATGAAAACAACATTACTGGTTACTCTGCTCTCCGGCCTGTTCCTGATCTCCTCGGCGAACGCGGAAGAAAAAACATTAACGCCGCAACAGCAACGCATGACCACCTGTAATCAACAGGCGACGTCCCAGAGTCTGAAGGGGGATGCACGTAAAACCTACATGAGCGACTGCCTGAAAAACGGCGCCGCGAAACCCGGCGAAAAAAGCCTGACGCCGCAGCAGCAAAAAATGCGCGAGTGTAATGCGAAAGCAACCGAACAGTCCCTCAAGGGCGACGATCGCAGCAAGTTCATGAGTGCCTGCCTGAAGAAAAAAGTGTAGTTCTAACGGGTGAGCGGCTCCGGCGGCTCACCCGAAATTTCATACTTTCCCCGCAGTCCCCCTCTCTATAATTTGGGAAAATGTTTCAGAATATTCCCAAAAATGATGAATGATGACATTTATTACTACAAAAAGCGCATTCGGGAAGAGTGGAGTTTAACCCTTTCTCAGGATGACCCTCACCGTACCGGCACCCAGTTTGCCAGGCGAGCCCGGCTGGCGCGCGTTGTCGGGCTGGCGGCGATGTTTGTCCCGGTGGCGGAAATTCTGGTCAGCCATTTTTTACCCGGCGGCTGGTGGTTGTTGCTGGTGGGGTGGGCATTCATCTGGCCGCACTTTGCCTGGCAGTTATCCTGCCGCGCCGCTTCACCTCATCAGCAGGAAATTTTTAACCTCAAGATGGATGCCGTTATCGCCGGGGTCTGGATCGGCGTGATGGGGATGTATGTATTACCCACTGCGGCGCTGGTGATGATGGTGGGGATGAACATGATGGGCTCTGGCGGCTGCCGCCTTTTTATCGCGGGGATCGTGCTCACCCTGCTTACTGCGCTGCTTACGTTACCGCTTGCTGGCAGAGCGCAGCCCTTTAATCCGGGGGCGCTGGAGTGGGGCTTAACGCTTCCTGTCCTTATGCTTTATCCCATGCTGTTTGCCTGGCTTAGCCATCGAACGGCCGTCAGGCTGGCGGAACATAAGCGGCGGCTGGAAATGATGAGCACCCGTGACGGTATGACCGGGGTCTTTAACCGCCGACATTGGGAAATGCTGCTGCGCAATGAATTTGAGCACTGTCGCCGGAGCCACTGCACCGCCACGATATTGCTGATTGATATCGACCACTTTAAAAACATCAACGATACCTGGGGGCACGACGCAGGCGACAAGGCCATCGTGGCCATTACCCGCCAGCTTCAGATGTCGGTACGGTCAGGCGATGCGATAGGCCGGTTTGGCGGGGATGAGTTCGCGGTGATTATGTCCCAGACGGCCGCTGAAAGCGCCATCGCCGTCATGTCGCGGGTTCACGCGCGGCTGGAAACGCTGTCGTTACCCTGCGCACCGAAGGAGCCTCTGCGCATCAGCGTGGGCGTGGCCCCCTGGGGGCCGCAGTTTGTACACTATCGGGAATGGTTGAAGGCGGCAGATGTGGCGCTGTATAAGGCGAAAAATGCCGGGCGCGGCCGCACCGAAGTGGCCGCCTGACGCCCGGCCAGACATCAGGATTTACTCAGCTTCTCTGACTTTTCCATGCATTTTGCCATCGCTTCGATAACCGCAGAACGGAACCCGCGTTCTTCCAGCACCCGCACCGCTTCGATGGTGGTACCGGCCGGGGAGCAGACCATATCCTTCAGTTCACCCGGGTGTTTACCGGTCTCCAGCACCATTTTGGCGGAGCCCATCACTGCCTGCGCGGCGAATTTATACGCCTGCGCGCGCGGCATACCGCCAAGCACGGCGGCATCCGCCATCGCTTCTAAAAACATGAAAACGTACGCGGGGGCTGAACCGCTCACGCCGACCACCGGATGGATCATGGATTCTGCAATCACTTCCGCCTCGCCGAAGCAGCGGAAAATGTTTAGCACGTCCGCCACCTCTTCTGAAGTCACCAGCGCGTTAGGGGTGACGGAGGTCATACCGGCGTTGACCAGTGAGGGGGTATTCGGCATCGCGCGGACGATTTTACGATCGTGGCCCAGCGCGCGCGCCAGCTGATCGAGCGTCACGCCTGCGGCAATCGACACGACCAGCGTCTCTTTATTCAGGCTGGAGGTGATGTCGCTTAACACTTTGATCATGATGTTCGGCTTAACGGCACCAAAGACGATATCGGCAACCTGGGCCACCTCCTGCGCGCTTTCGGCGGCGTTGATCCCGTATTGATCGCGCAACGCGGCGACGTTATCCGGTGACGGGGTATAAACCCAAATCTGACCCGGCAGAACCTGCCCGCTGGCGATCAGGCCGCCCAGGATGGCTTTGCCCATGTTACCGCAGCCGATAAACCCGATTTTCTTGTCCATCATGATTCTCCGTCATTATGCGTTGTTTTCTCTGATTGATAGCTTAACAACGAAATGCAGGCGACAATAGTCGGCAGAGTCATTATGGGGAGACAACATGGCGATTTGGGTTGATGCGGACGCGTGTCCGAATGTGATTAAAGAGATTTTATTCCGCGCCGCCGAGCGCGTTCAGATGCCGCTGACGCTGGTGGCGAACCAGAATATTCGCGTCCCGCCTTCGCGGTTCATCCGCTCCCTCCGCGTGCCGGCCGGGTTCGACGTGGCGGATAATGAAATTGTTCGTCTGTGCAGCGCGGAAGATCTGGTCATCACCGCCGATATTCCGCTGGCGGCGGAAGTGCTGGAGAAAGGGGCGGCGGCGCTCAATCCGCGCGGCGAGCGTTATTCGCCTTCAACCATCCGGGAAAAACTCACTATGCGTGATTTTATGGATACGATGCGGGCCAGCGGCGTGCAGACCGGTGGACCGGACAGCCTGTCCCAGCGCGATCGCCAGCAGTTTGCTGCCGAATTGGATAAATGGCTGCTGGAAGTGAAGCGCCGTACGGCGTAATGATAATTATTGTCAATATGTGGTACAGTGTGGCCTCCACAGGGTTGTCATCCCGTACCGCTTTGCAGTAAAGTATTCGACACATCTTCTGCAATTATTTCTTTACACTCTTCAGCCATTCGGCATCAAGGGGAACACCTGGCTATGACCCAACCCATCTTTTTAGTTGGCCCCCGCGGCTGTGGGAAAACCACCGTTGGCGTGGAACTGGCACGCGCATGTCATCGTCAGTTTGTTGATACCGACCACTGGCTGCAGACCGAGGCCGGCAAAACCATCGCAGACATCGTGGAGCAAGAGGGATGGGAAAGCTTTCGCGCCCGCGAAACGGCCGCGCTGAAAGCGGTCACCACGCCGTCAGCCGTCATTGCGACGGGAGGCGGTATTGTTCTGGCCGAATGTAATCGTCACTTTATGCGCGAAAAAGGCATTGTGATCTATCTCTGCGCGCCGGTGGCGGCCCTGGTAGGGCGACTTGAAGCATTTCCTGAAGAGGGACAACGCCCGGCGCTGACGTCACGACCGCTCAGCGAAGAGGTGAGCGAAGTGCTGGCCGAGCGTGATGCCCTCTACCGTGAAGCGGCACACCATGTTGTGGATGCCTCTGCGGCCCCGGAAGATGTGGTAATTCAGATTATTACCGCCCTGCGTCTGGCGTGTGCCAGCTAACCGCCGTCTATACTGATAGCTCAGACATAAAAAAAGGATGAGCTATGCCAACCAGACCTCCCTATCCGCGCGAAGCACGTATTGTTACCGTTGAAAAAGGCAATGGCGACCAGACCGTCACCTGGTATCAGCTGCGTGCCGATCACCCCAAACCGGACTCGCTGATCAGTGAACATGAGACTGAACAGGAAGCGCTGGATGCCAAACGGCGCTACGAAGATCCCGAAAAGTCGTGAATGTTTTCCTAAACGCTCCAATACCGTGCCTGAATCACACTTTTTACTCATCGCAAATGTTAAGCAGGAGTTAATATTTAGTTATTACAGGTAGCTCCGTTATCGGCAGGCGATCTTTACATTTCAGGGCAGAGATCGCCTGCTACGCTTGGTGCTGTTTTGTTGAAAAAACGAACTGTACAGCGTAGAGAGCCTGTACCTGTGTATACGTTTTTGTAGTGATGGAAGGCGAAGAAGATGAAGGCAACGTTGGCGATCCTCACCATTGGTGTGGTCCCTGTAAGCGAAGTGTTACCGCTCTTAACCGAGCATGTATCTGAACAACAGATCACGCATCTCAGCCTGCTGGGTAAGATGAGCCGGGAAGAGGTCATGGAAGACTACGCTGTAGAGGCGGGGGAGGATCCCCTGGCGACGTTATTAAGCGACGGTAAACTGGCGCATGTTTCTCGGCAGAAAATTGAGCGTTCGCTGCAGGCAGTAATAGAAGTACTCGATAATCAGCAATATGACGTTATTTTGCTGATGAGCACCGCCCCCATTAAGGGGCTCATCGCGCGCAATGCGATTTTGCTTGAGCCGATGCGCATTATTCCTCCGCTGGTAGCCTCCATTGTTGACGGGCATCAGGTGGGGGTCATTGTGCCCATCGAGGAGCTTATGGACAACCAGGAAGCAAAGTGGCACGTGCTCGAAAAAACGCCCCTGTATGCGCTGGCAAACCCCTTCTGGGACAGCGAGGCTAAACTCATTGCTGCCGGGAAGGAGCTGCTGGAGAGAGGGGCGGATGTATTGATTCTGGACTGTCTTGGTTTTCACCAGCATCACCGGGATTTACTGCAAAAGGCGCTGGACGTGCCGGTGCTGTTATCCAACGTTCTGATGGCTCGCCTGGCCTCAGAACTTCTGACGTAATGATTTTGCGTGACAGGTGATGAGCATGGCCCCTATAGTGAATTTTTATCTCTTAATATAAGGGCCAGTTCATGCTTCAAAGTAACGAATACTTTTCCGGTAAAGTGAAATCCATCGGTTTTACCAGCAGCAGCACTGGCCGCGCCAGTGTGGGCGTTATGGCTGAAGGGGAATACACCTTTGGCACGGCGGAAGCGGAAGAGATGACGGTGGTCAGCGGCGCGCTGAACGTCTTACTGCCGGGTGAAACGGAATGGAAAGTTTACGCTGCCGGGCAAGTTTTCAACGTCCCTGGCCACAGCGAATTTCATTTGCAGGTCGCTGAACCGACCTCTTATCTGTGCCGCTACCTGAAATAATCGTCTTTCCTCTCCCCTTAGGGGAGAGGATCAGGGTGAGGGGAAATTATCTCTGCGCTTCGCCGCCGAGACCTTCCACCAGATTCTGAATTAACGCGGCCAGTTCGCCGGTCATCAGGATAAAGTCCGCGTCAAAGCGCTGGGCGTAATCTTCCCGGTCGATATCTTCGTTTTGATCGCGCAGCTCGTCGCAGAACTTCAGACGCTTCACGGAACCGTCGTCGCACATCACGAACTGAATGCGCTGCTGCCAGTCGAGCGCCAGTTTGGTGACCACTTTGCCCGCTTCAATGTGTACGGCGATCTCGTCGCTCACCAGATCCTGCTTTTTCGCGCGGATCACGCCGCCATCTTCCAGCAGGGCTTTCAGCTCGGCTTCGTCCAGAATCTGGAAACCTTGCGCCGCGGTACCGCTGCGGACCCACTCGGTCAGGGTCAGCTCAATCGGCGTTTCCAGCGCCAGCGGTACGACCGGTAAAGAGCCGATGCTTTTACGCAGCAGGGCCAGCGTATCTTCCGCTTTTTTGGCGCTGGCGCAGTCCACCATGATCAGCCCGTTAACGGTATCGATCCACATCATCGTCTGGCTGAAGCGGCTGAAGGCGCGCGGCAGCAGAGAGTGCAGCACTTCATCTTTCAGCGAGTCTTTTTCGGTTTTCTTCAGCTTGCGGCCCTGCTCGGCTTCCAGCTTGAAAATTTTTGCTTCAAGCGCCTGCTTAACCACCGGCGTGGGCAGAATTTTCTCTTCTTTGCGGGCGCAGACGATGATTTGACCCGTGCTGCTGGCGTGGGTCAGTGCATCGCTTTGTGAACCCATTGGCGGAACCCAACCGGTTTTCGCCATATCCTGGCTACCGCAAGGGGAAAAGCTATAAGCGGCTAACTGTTTTTCCATCTCTTCTGCGCGCAGCGAAACGTCGCGGCTGAGACGGTAAACCATCAAATTTTTGAACCACAGCATGATAATTTCCACGGCCTTGTCGTTAAATCAGCGGGCATGATAACGAATTGTCGCATCGCTTGCATTGCTAATCGGGAAGCGTGCTTCTACTCTGTTGATAATCAAAATAATGAGGAGAGTCTTGTGCGTATTGGGATTGATTTGGGCGGCACCAAAACAGAAGTCATCGCATTAAGCGAGCAGGGGGAACAGCTGTTCCGCCACCGTCTGCCGACGCCGCGCGATGATTATCACCAGACGATCGAGACGATTGCCCGGCTGGTTGATATGGCCGAGCAGGCGACGGGCGAGAGGGGCACGGTCGGGATGGGGATCCCCGGCTCCATTTCGCCTTATACGGGTGTGGTGAAAAATGCCAACTCCACCTGGCTCAACGGTCAGCCGTTTGATAAAGATTTGAGCCAGCGTCTGAACCGGGAAGTGCGTCTGGCGAATGACGCTAACTGCCTGGCGGTCTCTGAGGCCGTTGATGGTGCAGCCGCAGGAGCGCAGACCGTGTTTGCGGTGATTATCGGTACCGGCTGCGGCGCGGGCGTGGCCTTTGGCGGACGTTCACATATCGGCGGCAACGGCACGGCGGGTGAGTGGGGGCACAACCCGCTGCCGTGGATGGATGAAGACGAGCTTAAATACCGCGCCGAGGTGCCGTGCTACTGCGGCAAGCAGGGCTGTATCGAGACGTTTATCTCCGGCACCGGTTTTGCAACCGACTACCACCGCCTGAGCGGCCAGCCGCTCAAGGGGAACGAGATTATGCGTTTGGTGGAAGAACAGGATCCGGTGGCCGAACTGGCGCTCAGCCGCTACGAAATGCGTCTGGCGAAATCGCTGGCGCACGTAGTGAACATTCTCGATCCGGACGTGATTGTGCTCGGCGGTGGCATGAGCAACGTTGACCGGCTGTACGCCACGGTACCAAATCTGGTGAAACAGTGGGTCTTCGGCGGCGAGTGCGAAACCCCGATCCGCAAAGCCGTCCACGGCGATTCCAGTGGCGTGCGCGGCGCGGCGTGGTTATGGCCGGAGTAAACGCAAAACGGCAACTTGCGTTGCCGTTTTTAATGTTTAGAGGGCCAGGGAGAGGGCACCAGACCGAATCGACCCAACACTCACCCCACCGCAAACTCCCTGTCCAGCCTGCTATACCCCAGTCCGTTGATCTTCTTCACCTTGATCTGCACCGGAATGCGCTCTTTCATCGCCTCGACGTGGCTAATCACCCCGATGGTTTTCCCGGTGGCGTTCAGCGCGTCGAGCGCATCCAGCGCGGTATCCAGCGTTTCACTGTCGAGCGTGCCGAATCCCTCATCCAGGAACAGGGAATCAATCCGCGTTTTGTGACTGACCAGGTCAGAAAGCGCTAACGCCAGCGCAAGGCTGACCAGGAAGCTCTCGCCGCCGGAGAGCGTGCGCGTATCGCGCACCGCATCGGCCTGCCAGGTGTCGACCACTTCCAGCTCCAGCGCCTCGCTGGCCTTACGCTGTAGGAGATAACGGCCGTGCAGGCGGTTAAGCTGCTGGTTTGCGAGCCAGACCAGGTTATCCAGCGTCAGCCCCTGAGCGAACTTGCGGAATTTGTCGCCGGAGCTGGAGCCGATCAGCGCGTTGAGATAGCCCCAGTCGTCGGCCTGGCGCGCGGCCTCTTCAATTTGCAGCATTAACGCCTGCTGATGCTGGCGGTTATCGCTGTCCTGCTTAAGCTGCTGGCGGATCTCGCCCTGATGCGTGGTGTTCTCACGAAGCCATTGCGCCAGCTGCTGCAGCTGGCTTTGCAGGGTAGACGCATCCGCGTCAAGTTCTTCCGGGCGCAGCGCAAGGTGCGCCTGCAGCTGCTGATTAGCCTGGCCGGAAAGGGCCGCGGCCTGCTGTATCTGGTTTTCCAGCGACTGTTTCAGCTGTTCGAGGCAGCGAATAGCATCGTCATCCAGCAGCGCGGCAAGGAACGCGTCCCGATCGGCAAAACAGCTTGCGGAGAGCGCCGCGGTGAACTGCGTCTGCGATTGCTGCAGGCGCTCGCGCTCCAGCGCCTCCTGCTGCTGCAGGGCGGCGAGCTGGCTTTGCAGCGACACGCATTCATTGTGGATGTCGCGCCAGTCATCAGGAATGGCCGGCTCAGCCTCTTCGCCGTGTGTTGCCGGAAGCGTGTCGAGCAGCGGCTTCAGCGCGCTCATGCGTTCCTGAAGCACGCCGTGCTGCGTTTGCTTCTCCTGCCAGTGGGCAAATTCCGCTTCGCGGGCATGCAGCCAGTCGGCTTCATTACCCTCTTCGGGAACGCTAAGCGAGAGCGCGAGAAGAGTATGTTCCAGCGCCTGGCGCGTTGCGGTGCGCTGCTGCTGATACTGGCGTTCCTGCGCTTCCTGCTCGTTCAGCTGGTTTTGCAGGGTCAGACGCTGGCTGAGCTGATAAAGCTGGCGCTCGTAGTGTTCCTGCTCGTTCAGCCATGGCGCGATATCCTCCTGAATATTCAATGCGATATTCAAAGACGCGCACGCCTCCAGCCATGCTTTAGTGAGCGCTTGCTCTTCCTGAGACAAGGCCTGCGCTTCGTCTGTCTCACGCTGGATCTGTTGAGCCAGGGCATTAACCTGTCCCAGCACCAGCAGGCCTTCCTCTTTAAGCGCGGCGACCTCTTTTTCGAGCGCATCACGGCGACGCTGGTTATCCGTCAGCTCAAGCGACCGGTAGGTCTCCACGGCAGGATGCTCGTGGGAGCCGCACAGCGGGCAGGGTTTGCCTGCCTCAAGCCGTGAGCGATAGCTTTCAAGATTTTTAATCGTCGCTTCGCGTTCGCACAGGGCTTTCAGGTCCAGATAGTGCTGGTGTTTCTCTTTGTACTGCCGGCGGCGCAGCGCCAGGGTTTCATTGAGCTTGCTCTGCTCCGCCAGGGCTTTCTGCACGCTTTCACCGTTCTGGCTCAGGCGCTTTTGCAGCGGCTGATAGCGGGCATGCAGCGACGTCAGCTGCTGGCGCAGCGTGCGTGACCGGGACTGCTGCTCCATGGCCGCGCTGACCTCATCCGCCGTCAGCGTCAGCGTATTTTCCGGCATCTCAGCCAGCTTCTGACGTAGCTCAGTCATCCGCGCAGCAAGCGCGACGAGCTGACTTTTGTCACGGTTTAGCTGTGAGAACTGGGCGCGCCAGCCGGCAATTTCCTGGCCCAGCAGGCGATAACGCTCATTCTCCGCCAGCCACTGTCCCAGCGCCGTCAGTTCGGCCTGTAGCCGCTCATGGGTACGCAGGGCGGTATTGCGGATCCGCGCGCGCAGTGCGGTTTTGGTCTGTAAGCGAGTATTTACTTCGTTAATTCGCTGCTGGGTTTGCGTCAGACGTGCGGTTTGCTCCTGCTGATGCTCCCAGAGCGGACGAAGCTGGGCGGCGGGCTGGGCAAGCTGGAGTTTTGCCAGTTCCGGCGCCGCGTTCGCCTGCGCCTGTTGCGCCTGCTGCTGCAGGGCGGCAACGCGCTGCTGCTCCCGCACGAGCTCGTCATGACGCGTAAGCCACTGAAAATCTTTCTGTTGGCTTTGCTGCTGGGCCAGCAGGGTTTTCTCTTCGTCAGTAAGTGCCTGCAAACTTTGCTGCAACTGCTGCTGTTGTTCTTCGCTGAGCAGCACGACGCCCGCCGCCTGCGCCTCGCATTTTTCCAGCACGCTGCGGGCGGCTTTGTGTTTCTCAAACACCATCGCGGAAATCTGGCCGTAGATTTCGGTGCCGGTGAGTTCTTCCAGCAGTTCTGCGCGGTCGGCCGGTTTGGCATTCAGGAAGGCGGCAAATTGCCCCTGCGAGAGCAGCATTGAGCGGGTAAAACGGCCGTAGTCCAGCCCGGTGAGCGCCGCGGTTTGCTCCAGTTTATCCGACACCTTATCGGCCAGAATCTTGCCATCCTTGCAGCGGGCCAGCTCCACGCGCGGTGCCTGCAAGTTACCGTCCGGCTGGTTACGCGCCCGGTTCTGGCTCCAGAATGCGCGATAGGCAACGCCTTTCACCTCAAATTCCACTTCCGCCAGGCACTCGGCGGTATCGCGCGTCATCAGATCGTTTTGCGCCTGAGAGACCTTATTCAGGCGCGGGGTTTCGTGGTAGAGCGCCAGGCAGATGGCATCGAGCAGGGTGGTTTTACCCGCGCCGGTTGCGCCAGTGATGGCAAACAGGCCGTTGCTGGCAAAAGGTTCCGCGGTGAAGTCAATTTTCCACTCGCCCTTGAGGGAGTTGAGATTTTTCAGGCGCAGGCTCAGAATTTTCATGCGTTTTCTTCCTCGTCATTGAGGGCGTGCAGAGTATGGCTGAACAGCTCGTTGAGCCTGACGCGCTTCGCATCATCGAGCTCTTCCTGCGACAGTCGGCGCTCGAACACCTCTTCTACGCGCAGTTCGCTAAGCGTTTCGCGCTGGGCGCCGAGCAGAATTTTCTCGCGCTGCTCGCGGCTGCGGCGCACCAGCAGCACCTCAACCGGCAACTCTTCGGTCAGCGCCTGAATTTTCCGCTGCATATCGTGCAGGTAGTCATCGGTGGTGATTTCAATATCCAGCCAGACGGGCGGGTTAAGCTCAGCGCCGCGCCACTGCTCAAGCTGGGCGGTGATGGCAGCCAGATCGCCCTTCAGCACCGCCAGCGGCTGGGTGACCGGCACTTCCAGCGTCTCGACGGCGCTGAGTTTGCCCTCATCAAAGCTCACCAGATGCACGGATTTGGCTTTTCCGGTTTCATCGAAGCTGAGCGAAATAGGGGAGCCACAGTAGCGGATATGCTCGCAGCCGCCGATGACCTGGGCGCGGTGAATGTGCCCGAGCGCGATGTAGTCCGCGGGCGGGAAGTTTTGCGCCGGAAAGGCGTCCAGCGTACCGATATAGATCTCGCGGACCGCGTCACTTTTGCTGGCCCCGACGGTGGTGAGGTGCCCGGTGGCAATGACCGGAATGGCCTGTTCACCGCGCAGGGCACAGGCTTCCGCGTGCTGCTGGTGATAGTAGTCGGTGATGGCCTGCAATAAATGCTGCTGCTTTTCCGCGCCCGACAGTCCCGCCTGGCTTTGCACGATGTCGCGCGGACGTAAAAAGGGAATCGGACACAGTACCGCGCCCGGCGACCCGTCGCGTTTTTTCAGGATCTGCGGCGCGTGCCCGGCGCTGGCGACCACGGTGGTATTGAGAAACGCCAGGATGTCGCGGGATTCATTGAGCGTGGCGACGGAGTCATGGTTACCGGCGACAATCACCAGATGACAGCCTGTCTGCTGCAGGTTCACCACGAAGCGGTTATACAGTTCACGCGCATAGCTCGGCGGCGAACCGGTATCAAAGATGTCACCCGCCACAATAATGGCATCCACCTCGTGCGCCTGGGCCGTTTCCAGAAGCCAGTTCAGGAACGCTTCATGTTCAGCCGCACGGCTTTTGCTGTAAAAATTTTGACCCAGATGCCAGTCCGAGGTGTGAAGTATGCGCATAGGAGATCCGTGGCGAAAAACGATGCGGGCGATTATAAACTGTCAGGGAAAGGAAAATAACCGCTGTAATAAAACAACAGTTTGCCATTTATAGTGGTACTGTTTTTCATAAATCTGTCATAAATCTGACGCATAATGGCGCCGCATTACAAACTTGTAACTTAAATAAGATAAGACAGGGCAAAGTATGGCGAGACGTATTCTGGTCGTAGAAGATGAAGCTCCAATTCGTGAAATGGTGTGCTTCGTGCTCGAACAAAATGGCTTCCAGCCGGTTGAAGCGGAAGATTATGACAGCGCGGTGAACCAGCTGAATGAACCCTGGCCCGATCTGATTCTGCTTGACTGGATGTTGCCCGGCGGCTCCGGACTGCAGTTTATCAAACATCTGAAGCGTGAAGCGCTGACCCGCGACATCCCGGTGGTGATGCTCACGGCGCGCGGAGAGGAAGAGGATCGCGTGCGCGGTCTGGAGACCGGCGCGGACGATTACATTACCAAGCCTTTCTCCCCGAAAGAGCTGGTTGCCCGCATTAAGGCCGTCATGCGCCGTATTTCCCCGATGGCGGTCGAAGAGGTGATCGAGATGCAGGGCCTCAGCCTTGACCCAACGTCACACCGCGTGATGACCGGCGAAAATCCCCTCGACATGGGGCCTACCGAATTTAAACTCCTGCACTTCTTTATGACCCATCCGGAACGCGTTTACAGCCGCGAGCAGTTGCTGAATAACGTCTGGGGAACTAACGTGTATGTCGAAGACCGGACGGTTGACGTACATATTCGCCGCCTGCGAAAAGCGCTGGAACTGAGCGGCCACGATCGCATGGTACAGACGGTCCGCGGTACGGGTTATCGTTTCTCGACCCGTTTCTGAATAATGACAGGAGTGTGACGCGTGCTGGAACGTCTGTCATGGAAAAGGCTCGTCTTTGAACTGATCTTATGCTGTATTCCGGCCCTTCTTCTGGGGGCCTTACTTGGGCATCTGCCGTGGTTTCTGCTGGCGGCGGTCACCGGGCTGTTAGCCTGGCATTTCTGGAACCTGCTGCGTCTCTCCTGGTGGCTGTGGGTGGACCGCAGTATGACCCCGCCGCCGGGAAGCGGCAGCTGGGAGCCGCTGCTGTACGGCCTGCACCAGATGCAGATGCGTAATAAAAAGCGTCGCCGCGAGCTGGGAAGCCTGATCAAACGCTTTCGCAGCGGCGCAGAGTCGCTGCCGGATGCGGTGATCCTGACGACAGAAGAAGGAACTATTTTCTGGTGTAACGGGCTTGCGCAACAGCTGCTGGGCCTGCGCTGGCCGGACGACAATGGTCAGAACATCCTCAACCTTCTGCGTTATCCCGAGTTCACGCTGTATCTGAAAAAGCGTGATTTCACCCGTCCCCACAATCTGAAGCTGAATAACGGTCGCCATCTGGAAATCCGCGTGATGCCCTACAGCGATCGCCAGTGGCTGATGGTGGCGCGCGACGTCACCCAGATGCACCAGCTGGAAGGGGCGCGTCGTAACTTCTTCGCCAACGTCAGCCACGAACTACGCACCCCGTTGACCGTGCTGCAGGGCTACCTGGAGATGATGCAGGAGCAAACCCTGGAAGGCGCGCCGCGTGAAAAAGCGCTGCATACGATGCGCGAGCAAACGCACCGTATGGAAGGGCTGGTGAAGCAGCTGCTGACGCTGTCAAAGATTGAAGCGGCGCCTTCTCTTGCGCTGAATGACACCATTGATGTGCCAATGATGCTGCGCGTCGTCGAGCGTGAAGCGCAGACGTTAAGCCATAAAAAACATCAGCTGACCTTTGACGTCGACAACACGCTGAAGGTGCTGGGCAGCGAGGATGAACTGCGTAGCGCCATCTCCAACCTGGTGTACAACGCGGTAAACCATACGCCGGAAGGAACGGATATCGTGGTGCGCTGGCAGCATACGCCGGCAGGCGCCGAGTTTAGCGTGGAGGATAACGGGCCGGGGATCGCCCCGGAGCATATTCCGCGCCTGACCGAGCGCTTCTACCGGGTGGATAAAGCGCGATCGCGGCAGACGGGGGGGAGCGGCCTGGGGCTGGCGATTGTGAAACACGCGGTGAATCACCATGAAAGCCGTCTTGATATCCAGAGTACCCTGGGTAAGGGAACCCGCTTTAGTTTCGTTATCCCGGAACGATTAATTGCCAAAAAGAGCGCCTGACGGCAGGCGTGTCATTTTACCTTTCCACGGGTCAGCCATCGCTGGCCCGTTTGCTTTGCAGTCAAGCGAAACGCGTGTGAATTTTATACGGTTGGCTGTTTTTTGTTCGCATGATTAGCCATGGGTTTTTCCTATAATTAGCGCATTGTTCTGGTGTGCGTTTTCATACTGGCATATTGTTCTGGTTTTGCGATCCCTCCTTGCCTTTAAACGTTATAAGCGTTTAAATTGCCCCCCAGATACTGTAAGACCGACTGTATTTGCGTGGTAAATCGAAAAACTATTCTTCTCCACGCCAGGACGGGAGCATTTCCCGCTGAAATTGAGCAAATTTTCGGCTGTATCGTCCCGTCAGGGAAATCGAAAAATCTCAACGTTTTCAACACCACATCCACAGGCAGTAAGGTTTTATGACCCATCACTTAAAATCGCGTGACATTATCGCGCTGGGCTTTATGACATTTGCGCTGTTCGTTGGCGCAGGCAACATCATTTTCCCTCCAATGGTTGGCTTACAGGCGGGTGAACACGTCTGGACCGCCGCGTTTGGTTTCCTGATTACTGCCGTGGGCCTGCCGGTACTGACCGTTATCGCACTGGCGAAAGTCGGTGGCGGCGTGGATAGCCTTAGCACCCCGATTGGCAAAGTGGCTGGCGTTCTGCTGGCTACCGTCTGCTATCTGGCCGTTGGTCCGCTGTTTGCCACCCCGCGTACCGCGACTGTTTCCTTCGAAGTGGGCATCGCCCCGCTGACCGGCGACGGCGCGATGCCGCTGTTCATCTACAGCCTGATTTATTTCGCCATCGTGATTCTGGTTTCCCTCTATCCGGGCAAGCTGCTGGACACGGTAGGTAACTTCCTGGCGCCGCTGAAAATTGTAGCGCTGATCGTGCTGGCCGTGGCGGCCATCATCTGGCCAGCCGGCCCGATAAGCGACGCGATGGATGCCTATAAAAACGCCGCGTTCTCTAACGGCTTTGTGAACGGCTACCTGACGATGGATACGCTGGGCGCGATGGTGTTTGGTATCGTTATCGTTAACGCCGCGCGTTCCCGCGGCGTGACCGAAGCGCGTTTGCTGACCCGTTATACCATCTGGGCTGGCCTGATGGCCGGTGTGGGCCTGACGCTGCTGTATCTGGCGCTGTTCCGCCTGGGCTCTGACAGCGCGATGCTGGTTGATCAGAACGCGAACGGTGCGGCTATCCTGCACGCTTACGTTCAGCACACCTTCGGTGGGGCGGGCAGCATGCTGCTGGCGGCGCTGATCTTCCTGGCGTGTCTGGTAACCGCGGTTGGCCTGACCTGCGCCTGCGCAGAGTTCTTTGCGCAGTATCTGCCGCTCTCTTACCGTACCCTGGTGTTTATTCTCGGTATCTTCTCCATGGCGGTGTCTAACCTCGGTCTGAGCCACCTGATTCAGGTCTCTATCCCGGTGCTGACGGCGATCTATCCGCCGTGCATCGTGCTGGTGGTGCTGAGCTTCACCCGTCCGTGGTGGCATAACTCCTCACGAATTATTGCGCCAGCCATGTTTATCAGCCTGATTTTTGGTATCCTTGACGGGATTAAAGCATCAGCGTTCGCTGAAATTCTGCCAGCCTGGACACAGCGTCTGCCGCTGTCCGAGCAGGGCCTGGCCTGGCTGATGCCTACCGTTGTTGCACTGGTTCTGGCGGTTATCTGGGACCGTGCTGCAGGGCGTCAGGTCACATCGAACGCTCATTAATCAACGGCAACAAACTGTTTAACCACGGGGCTTAAGGCCCCGTGGTTTTTTGTTTTTTTCGTGTTGAATGGCAAGATTTAAAATGGAAAGCACTAACAAACTTAAACGTGGATTGAGCACGCGCCACATCCGCTTTATGGCGCTGGGCTCTGCTATCGGCACCGGTCTTTTTTATGGCTCGGCAGATGCCATCAAAATGGCCGGTCCAAGCGTGCTGCTGGCGTACATCATCGGCGGCGTGGCGGCGTATATCATCATGCGCGCCCTCGGCGAAATGTCGGTTCACAACCCGTCTGCCAGCTCCTTCTCCCGCTACGCGCAGGAAAACCTCGGCCCGCTGGCCGGGTTTATCACCGGCTGGACCTACTGCTTCGAAATTTTGATTGTGGCGATTGCCGACGTAACCGCATTCGGCATCTACATGGGCGTCTGGTTCCCGGCGGTGCCGCACTGGATCTGGGTGCTGAGCGTGGTGTTGCTCATTTGCGCCGTCAATCTGATGAGCGTGAAGGTGTTCGGCGAGCTGGAGTTCTGGTTCTCCTTCTTCAAAGTCGCGACCATCATCATCATGATTGTGGCGGGTTTCGGGATCATCATCTGGGGGATTGGCAACGGCGGCCAGCCGACCGGCATCCATAACCTCTGGAGCAACGGCGGCTTCTTTAGCAACGGCTGGCTCGGGATGGTGATGTCGCTACAGATGGTAATGTTCGCCTACGGCGGCATCGAGATTATCGGCATCACCGCCGGGGAAGCGAAAGATCCGGAGAAATCTATTCCGCGCGCCATCAACTCGGTGCCGATGCGTATTCTGGTGTTCTACGTGGGTACGCTGTTCGTGATTATGTCCATCTACCCGTGGAACCAGGTGGGCACTAACGGTAGCCCGTTTGTCCTGACCTTCCAGCATATGGGCATTGCCTTTGCTGCCAGCATTCTGAACTTTGTGGTGCTGACCGCGTCGCTTTCGGCCATCAACAGTGACGTCTTTGGCGTGGGCCGCATGCTGCACGGCATGGCGGAGCAGGGCAGCGCGCCGAAGGTGTTCGCCAAAACTTCACGCCGCGGCACGCCGTGGGTGACGGTGGTGGTGATGACCGTAGCGCTGCTGTTCTCGGTTTACCTGAACTACATCATGCCGGAGAACGTCTTCCTGGTGATTGCGTCCCTGGCGACCTTCGCGACCGTGTGGGTGTGGATCATGATCCTGCTGTCGCAGATTGCCTTCCGCCGCCGTCTGTCGCCGGATGAGGCGAAAGCGCTGAAGTTTAAGGTGCCGGGCGGGGTGGCGACGACCGTGGTCGGGCTGATCTTCCTGGTGTTTATCATTGGCCTGATTGGCTACCATCCGGATACCCGCATTTCCCTGTACGTGGGCTGTGCGTGGATCGTTCTGCTGCTGATCGGCTGGGTGTTTAAGTGCCGCCGTGACCGTCAATTGGCAGAAGCACAGTAATATTTTTATCCCCCCTCCCTCCCGGGAGAGGGGATTTTTGCCTCCTCCCCCGTCCTCCTCCCCCAATAAATTTCGTCATGGTGAGCTATCCTTAACCACCCTGTGGCAAGGTGACGTCAATTTCATCAGAGGGGATTCGTGATGTTAAATGCCTGGCACCTTCCGGTTGCCCCATTTGTTAAGCAAAACAAAGACAACCTTGTGATTACGCTCTGGCTGGCGGGGGAAAATCAGCCGGAACGCGTGACGCTCCGCGCCGAAATTGATAACGAAGAGACCGGGCTGAAAATGCACAAGCTGCGCAGCCAGCCGCAGCCGGGGATTACGGCGTGGCGGGCGAATATCGATTTGCGCAGCGGGCAGCCGCGCCGTCGCTATAGCTTTAAGCTTTTATGGAACAACCGCCAGCTGTGGTTTACCCCGCAGGGGTTTAGCCGTTTCCCACCGGCCCGGCTGGAGCAGTTCGCCGTCGATTACCCGGATAACGGCCCGCAGTGGGTTAACGATCAGGTCTTTTATCAGATTTTCCCGGACCGCTTTGCGCGCAGCGAAAAACGCACCGCCGGCCAGGACAAGGTCTATTACCATCATGCCGCGGGTCACGACATCATCCTGAAAAAATGGGATGAACCGGTGACGGCGCAGGCGGGCGGCTCGACGTTCTACGGCGGCGATCTCGACGGCATCAGCGAAAAGCTGCCGTACCTGAAAAAACTCGGCGTGACGGCGCTGTATCTTAACCCGGTGTTTAAAGCCCCGAGCGTACACAAATACGATACCGAAGATTATCGCCACGTTGACGCGCAGTTTGGCGGCGACGAGGCGCTGCTGCGCCTGCGTAAGAACACCCAAAAAGAAGGCATGCGCCTGATCCTGGACGGTGTCTTCAACCACAGCGGCGATTCGCACGCGTGGTTTGACCGTCATAACCAGTCGATGGGCGGGGCGTGCCATAATCCGGACTCCCCGCAGCGCGACTGGTACAGCTTTAACGAGGAGGGGCGCGCGCTGGACTGGCTGGGCTACCCGAGCCTGCCGAAGCTGGACTTCCAGTCCCCGTCACTGGTGAACGAGATTTACGGCGGGGAAGACAGCATCGTGCGTCACTGGCTGAAGGCGCCGTGGAATATGGACGGCTGGCGTCTGGACGTGGTGCATATGCTCGGTGAAGCGGGCGGGGCGCGAAATAACCTTCAGCACGTGGCCGGGATCGCGCGTTCGGCGAAAGCGGCTCAGCCGGAGGCGTTTGTCTTTGGCGAACACTTTGGCGACGCGCGCCAGTGGCTGCAAAACGATGCCGAAGATGCGGCGATGAACTATCGCGGTTTTACCTTCCCGCTGTGGGGATTCCTGGCTAACACCGATATCTCCTACGATCCGAACCATATCGACGCTGAAACCTGCGCCGCGTGGATGGATAACTATCGCGCTGGCCTGTCGCATCAGCAGCAGCTGCGGATGTTTAACCAGCTCGATAGCCACGACACCGCGCGCTTTAAATCCCTGCTCGGCAAGGATGTGGCGCGTCTGCCGCTGGCGGTCACCTGGCTCTTCACCTGGCCGGGCGTACCGTGCATTTACTACGGAGACGAAGTGGGGCTGGACGGCAACAACGATCCGTTCTGCCGCAAAACCTTCCCGTGGGAGGCAGAGAAACAGGATAAGGTGCTGTTCAGCCTGTATCAGCGGCTGGCGAAGCTGCGCAAACAGAGTCTCGCCCTGCGCTACGGCGGCTGTCAGGTGGCGTACGCCCACGATAATGTGGTGGTCTTTGTCCGCGTCTATAATCAGCAGCGCGTGCTGGTGGCGATTAACCGGGGCGAGGCCTGCGAAGTGGTGCTGGATGATTCGCCGCTGCTTAAGGTGGCGACGTGGACGAACAAAGAGGGTAAGGCGACGATACAGGATGGCGTGCTGGCGCTGCCTGCGGTATCCGCGACGGTCTGGCTCGGCAGCTAATGCGCTAAAGTTTCCCCTTTTAAGATGGCGCAAATGCAACGATTTGTGTCAATCTTAACGGATCGTTTACGGTGAAGGTGGAAACATGGACGAGCTTTACATCCTTGGCTGTTTATTCCTGGTTTTTGCGCTGCTGGTTGCCCCCGTGCTTGCGGTTATCGGGTTTAATCGAAGCACGGCGGCGCAGCAGGAGATCGCCCGGCTACGCCAGCGCATTGAGGTGCTTGAGCAGCGCGGCGCAGCTCAGGTAGCGCCGGAGACAGAACAGGTGCAAGCGGTCACTCCGGCTGTCGTGACCGCGCCTGTGGCTGAGGACGCGCCCGCGCCTGTCGATCCCTGGCGTCCCGACATTCCTACAGCCGAGGCAAAACCCGCTCCGGCCCCTGCGCCTGCGGCTAAGCAGCCTTCTGCCTTTGGCGGCATTGTGACGTCGCTGACGCGCTGGTTTATGCAGGGTAATCCCCTGGCGAAGCTTGGCATTCTGCTGCTCTTCCTCGGCCTCTCTTTCCTGCTGCGCTATACCGTTGAACACTCCCTGTTCCCGCTTGAGCTGCGCCTGGTGGCGACGGCGCTGTTTGCCATCGTGCTGCTGGCGGTTGGGTGGCGGCTGCGGCACAAGCAGCCGATCTACGCGCTTATCTTACAGGGCGGGGCGACGGGCATTCTCTACCTGACGGTCTTTGGCGCCTTCCGGCTCTGGCAGATGCTGCCGATGACGCTGGCCTTTGCGCTACTGGTGGTGATTTGCGCCGCGAGCGTTGGGCTGGCCGTGCTGCAGAAAGCGCTGAGCCTTGCCATGCTGGCGAGCCTCGGCGGGTATCTTGCGCCGCTACTACTATCTACCGGGGGCGGCAGCTTTGTGGCGCTGTTTTCCTTCTATCTCCTGCTTTCCATCGGCATTCTCGCCATCAGCATCTGGCAGCACTGGCGCGAGCTTAACCTGCTCGGGCTGCTCTTTACCTTTGGCGTGGGCGGCCTGTGGGGGCTGAGTGAGTACCAGCCTGAAGACTATTGGATCTGCCAGCTGTTCCTGATTGCCAATACGCTGATATTCGGCGTGCTGAGCGTGGCGCTGTCGCTGCGGGCGCAGGAGAAAGGAAAGCAGATTATTGACGGCGTGCTGCTGTTTGCCCCGCCGCTGATAGGCTTTGGGATGCAGTACGGTATGACCCGGCACTGGGAATATGGTCCGGCCCTGAGCGCTTTGGGATACGGCGCATTTTATCTGGCCCTCGCTTTCCTTGCGCTGCGCCGCTATCCGTCCATCGGGCGACCGCTGGTGATGGCGGCGCTGGCGATCGGCGGCGGGTTTGCCACGCTTGCGATTCCGCTCGCGCTCTCCGCGCGGTGGACGGCGATGGCCTGGGCGCTGGAGGGGTTGGGCATCCTCTGGCTGGGCGTACAGCAGCACCAGCGGCGCATGAGCTATAGCGGGACGGCGCTGCTGGGGCTGGCGCTCGGCAGCGCGCTGTGGGCGCAGATGAACGGCGTTACGCCGCTGAGCCTGCTGCTTATCTTCGCCATCCTCAGCCTTTGCTGGCTGGCTGCGGCCTGGCTGTGGCGGAACCTCTTTCTGCCGGTTAGCCGGGCGCTGCTGGCAGGCGGGCTGCTGTTCTGGCTCGTGGCGCTATTTGGCGCGTCGTGGCTGGTGTTGAAGCAGGAACTGCCTGTTCTGGCGGGCGTGCTGGCGCTGACGGCGGCGTCGGTCTGGGGCTGGCGGCAGGCTGCCGTTCGTCTGGCATGGCGGGAGCTGGATGCCAGCAAATGGCTGCTGTGGCCGCTGATGCTGGTGATGGTGGGCTATCAGCTCTCGCACCAGCAGATGTTTGCCGCCGGCTGGTCAAATCTGGCCTGGGGTATTGCGCTTCCCGCCGCGCTGATGCTGCTGCGGCGCGACGGCGCCCGTTTAGCGCCGCGCATCTCTATGGGGCTGCATCTGGCGCTGTTCTGGATGATATTACTGGCGCTGGCGGCGGAGCTTTACTGGTTTGCCCGGTCGCTGCCGTGGGGCATGGCGGCCTGGGGCAGCGGGCTGGCGATGGCCGCAGGCGGCGGGGTGATTATGGCGCTCTCTGCTGCGGTGCGCCGTCGCGGGTGGCCGTTCCGGGAGTGGCCCGCTCTCTACGCGTGCATAGCACCGATCCCCGTGCTCGCGGCGCTGCTGGTATTGCTGGTGGTGACCAATTTCCAGGACGGCGTAGTTTATCGTCAGACCTGGCTGCCGCTGGTGAACCCGCTTGAAGAAGGCGCGGCGTTCGCGCTGCTGGGGCTGGTGGTCTTTTACCGGGCGGTGGATCGCTACTACCCGACGCAGCTCTCGCTGGCCCGTCCGTGGCCTGCCGTCGCGATTATGGCGTTTGGCTTCTGGTGGCTTAACGGTGCGCTGATGCGCGCCCTGGCCTGGTACGGCGACGTGGCCTGGAATATGGCGTCGCTGTGGGATTCGCGGCTGATCCAGACCTCGTTTGCCCTGTTCTGGATGCTGAGCGCGCTGGTGATCATGGTCCACGCCACCCGTAGGGCTTCCCGTCAGGAGTGGCTTGGCGGTGCCGCGCTGCTGGGCGTGGTGATGGTTAAACTGATGCTGGTGGACAGCGCGGGTGGAGGCGGTCTGTCGCGTGCGGTGGCGTTTATCGGCGTGGCAATACTGGTGCTGATCGTGGGGTATTTCTCGCCGTTACCGCCCAAAACAGGAGATGAAAAATGAAATGGATGAAAGCGGTAGCTTGTACCGCTCTGCTGGCGCTTGCAGGCCCGGCGTTCTGCGACGAGGTACAAACGGAATCGCCCCGGGACTATGCCTTTGGCCGCTCGCTAGATACGTCTGCTCCTTCCCAGTGGTATCGGGTGACGCTGCCGCTCGCTGTCTATACGCAGAGCACGTCGCCGGATCTGCATGACGTTCGCGTCTTTAACCAGTCGGGCGAGCCGGTTCCTTTCAGCCTGGTCACCGCGACGCGTCCGCAGGTGGCAGCGCAATCCACGGCGCTGCGCCTCTTTCCTCTGGACGCCTCACCGCTTTCGCCTGCGCGTGGGGATGAGGGCAGCGATAAGATCCTGCTCCGTTCCGGAAACGGCGTAGAGATTGTGCTGGAGGGGCAAAAAGCCGCCGCAGCCGGGCAGCATTATCTGCTGACCCTGCCGGAGCAGTCTACGGGTGAGATTGCCCTGTCCCAGCTGCAGCTGCTCTGGAATACCCCGCAGGCGCCGTGGCAGGGAACGGCGTCGGTCTACTACAGCGAGGATCTTAAGCGCTGGTATACCCTGCGCGAGGATATGCCGCTGCTGGACGTGATGAGCGGGCAGGATCGTCTTAAGCTCGATCGGATCGATACCGATATCGTTTTGTCTCCCGATACGAATCGCTATCTCCTGGTCGTGCTGAATGCTCAGAGCCAGGGGGTGACCTTAACCGGCGTTAACGCGATTAGCGCTCCTGCGCGGGCGACGCCGGACGCGATCGCTCTTGAGGGGGTAGGGGAGCAGCTATCGACAAGCGAAGCGCAGTGGCACTGGGCGCAGCCGCAGCCGCTGAGTGCTATCAGCATTTTACTGAATGGCGACGGCGTCCTTCCCGTGGAGATAGCGTGGCGGAGTACGGAAAAAGACACATGGCACCCCCTGAAAAAAGAGGTGCTTTACCGTCTGGAGGGCAAAACGTCTCCACCGGTTTCGCTTAGCGGAGGCCTGGTGCAGGCGGTGAAAATCACGACGCTGAATGCGCGCCTGCCGGAATACCTGCCGGGCGTCACCGGGCATCGTGACCGCTATGATCTGGTGTTCAACGCGCAGGGAAAAGCGCCATACGTGCTTGCCTGGGGTAATGGCGCTGCAAAGCCTGCCAGCGTGGAGCCTGACATGCTGATCCCCGCCGACCTGCGCAAAACCTATGATATGGAGCACCTGCCGCAGGCCGACATTCTGGATGATGTCGCGTTAGGCGGCGAGGGGCGTCTGACCGCTACTTCTGCGTCCGAGCGGGAGAGCCGGATGAACGCGCTGCTGGTGTGGGGCGTGCTAATTGCGGGCGTAATTCTGCTGGCGGGAATGGCCTGGCGCATCTGGCGAGAGACGCAGCGTAAGGCATAAAAAAAGGCCCGCATAAGCGGGCCTTCTTCGTAAACCGTGCCGATTACAGGCTGGATACGTTCTCAGACAGGTATTTAGCAACGCCGTCTGGGGACGCAGCCATACCTTCTTTACCTTTTTCCCACTGAGCCGGGCACACTTCGCCGTGCTCTTCGTGGAACTGCAGCGCGTCAACCATGCGCAGCATTTCGTCGATGTTACGGCCCAGCGGCAGATCGTTCACAACCTGGTGACGAACGATGCCGTTTGCGTCGATCAGGAAGGAACCGCGCAGCGCAACGCCAGCGTCCGGATGTTCGATACCGTAAGCCTGCTGGATTTCGCGTTTGATGTCCGCAACCATTGCGTATTTCACCGCACCGATGCCGCCTTTGTCGACAGGGGTGTTACGCCATGCGTTGTGTACAAATTCAGAGTCGAAGGAGACGCCAACCACTTCCACGCCACGCTTCTGGAATTCTTCATAACGTTTGTCGAACGCGATCAGCTCAGACGGGCAAACGAAAGTGAAGTCCATTGGCCAGAAGAACAGAACGGTCGCTTTACCATTGGTGTGCTGTTTGAAGTTGAAGTTTTCAACGATTTCACCGTTGCCCAGAACTGCTGCAGCTGTAAAATCCGGAGCCGGACGAGTTACCAGAACCATATGATTCTCCTGTAGATACTAAGGTTATTTGGAACGCAACGCGAGCCAGTATAGAGAGTGTTCGTGGATAAGACAAAGAGGTGGTGACAATCGTTCCGCCAGCTTTTACCTATCAATGATCGTGCTGTCAGAGCTGCTTGTTTTTCGCCTGCGCCATCATGCGCGGATAAAACTGCCAGAATTGGCTCTCCAGCGCATCGTAATGCTCATCCAGGTCGTACCAGGAGTCCCGCAGCGCATCCAGCCGCGGGCGACGGCTCGCCATGCCATTCAAGACATTCTGGATAAAGTCCATCTCGCGATAGCGCTCCAGCCAGCGTTCCGACCACAGGTAGTTATTCAGATTCACAAAGCGCGGCGGCGAGTCGGGCAAAATGATCGACACCTGCTGGTGGGCGTAGCGCACAAACGCCGGCAACGGCATCTCCGGCGAGAGCTGTTCCCAGTGGCGAGACAGGAAGTGGTCCCACATCACGTCGAGCGTGATCGGCGCAACGCGGCGCGTTTCAGGGCGAAACCACGCTTTCGCTTCCGTCACCTCGGGCAGATTATCAGTGATGACATCAATGCGGCGGTGCAAAAAAATCCCGTCGACAACCTCGGGAGAATACGCTTCAGCGGGGTTGCCGCGCACGAAATCGGCCAGCAAATTGCCGGAAAGGGAGCTGTCAGCGAGGTGAGCGAGATGCAGGTGAGCGAGAAAATTCATGCGTTTTATTTGTCCAGTGGCGGCTAGTTGTTGCAGCAAAAGGGTGTGAGCACTAGACTATGCCGCCTGTTTTTAAGTCACGAGTATACGTCATGCGCGTCGCCGATTTCTCCTTTGAACTACCTGAATCCCTGATTGCTCACTATCCCATGCCTGAGCGCAGCAGCTGTCGCTTACTGTCACTGGATGGGCCAACGGGCGAGCTGACGCACGGTACTTTCACCGATTTGCTCGACAAGCTCAACCCTGGCGATCTGCTGGTCTTTAACAATACCCGCGTGATCCCGGCGCGCCTGTTTGGCCGTAAGGCCAGCGGCGGCAAGATTGAAGTGCTGGTCGAACGTATGCTCGATGATAAACGTATTCTGGCACATATTCGCGCTTCCAAAGCGCCGAAGCCGGGCGCGGAGCTGCTGCTGGGTGATGACGAAAGCATCAAGGCGACCATGACCGCGCGCCACGACGCGCTGTTCGAGGTGGCGTTCGACGACGAGCGCACGGTGCTCGACATCCTGAACGCCATCGGCCATATGCCGCTGCCGCCGTACATTGAGCGCCCGGACGAAGAGGCCGATCGCGAGCTGTACCAGACCGTCTACAGCCAGAAGCCTGGCGCGGTCGCGGCGCCAACCGCAGGTCTGCACTTTGATGAACCGCTGCTGGAAAAGCTGCGCGCGAAGGGCGTTGAGATGGCGTTTGTGACGCTGCACGTCGGCGCGGGCACCTTCCAGCCGGTACGGGTGGACAGCATTGAAGACCACATCATGCACTCCGAGTATGCCGAAGTGCCGCAGGATGTGGTGGACGCGGTGCTGGCGGCGAAAGCGCGCGGTAGCCGCGTCGTGGCCGTCGGTACGACGTCCGTGCGTTCACTGGAGAGCGCTGCGCAGGCAGCTAAAAACGGTCTTATCGAGCCGTTCTTTGGCGATACGCAGATCTTCATCTACCCGGGCTATCAGTACAAAGTGATTGACGCGCTGGTGACCAACTTCCATCTGCCTGAATCGACGCTGATTATGCTGGTCTCTGCGTTTGCGGGTTATCAGCATACGATGAATGCGTACAAGTCTGCGGTAGAACAAAAATATCGCTTTTTTAGCTACGGGGACGCGATGTTTATCACGTACAATCCGCTGGCTTTGAATGAGCGTGTCGGGGAATAAGTCCGCGGCACCGTATGACAACGTTGGACTGTTTTTCTGACGTCGGAGAAAAAATGAAATTTGAACTCGATACCACCGATGGCCGCGCGCGTCGCGGTCGCCTGGTGTTTGATCGCGGCGTGGTGGAAACCCCCGCGTTTATGCCTGTGGGCACGTACGGCACCGTAAAAGGGATGACGCCGGAAGAAGTTGAAGCCACGGGCGCACAGATTATCCTCGGCAATACCTTCCACCTGTGGCTGCGTCCAGGTCAGGAGATCATGAAGCTCCACGGCGATCTGCACGATTTTATGCAGTGGAAAGGCCCGATCCTGACCGACTCCGGCGGCTTCCAGGTCTTCAGCCTGGGCGATATCCGCAAGATCACCGAGCAGGGCGTACACTTCCGTAACCCGATCAACGGCGATCCGATTTTCCTCGATCCCGAAAAGTCGATGGAGATTCAGTACGATCTCGGCTCCGACATCGTGATGATCTTCGACGAATGTACGCCGTACCCGGCAGACTGGGACTACGCGAAACGCTCTATGGAGATGTCTCTGCGCTGGGCGAAGCGCAGCCGCGACCGTTTTGACTCCCTGCAGAACAAAAATGCGCTGTTCGGCATCATTCAGGGCAGCGTTTACGAAGATTTACGCGATATCTCTGTTAAAGGTCTGGTAGAGATAGGTTTTGATGGCTACGCTGTCGGCGGTTTGGCTGTGGGTGAGCCGAAGGAAGACATGCACCGCATTCTGGAGCACGTCTGCCCGCAAATCCCGGCGGATAAACCACGATACCTGATGGGTGTGGGTAAACCCGAAGATCTGGTGGAAGGCGTACGTCGCGGCATTGATATGTTCGACTGCGTGATGCCAACCCGCAACGCGCGTAACGGTCATCTGTTCGTTACCGATGGCGTGGTGAAAATCCGTAACGCGAAGCATAAGAGTGACACCAGCCCGCTCGATTCCGAGTGCGATTGCTATACCTGTCGCAATTATTCTCGCGCGTATCTGCATCATCTCGATCGTTGTAATGAGATTTTGGGCGCGCGTCTCAATACGATTCATAATCTTCGCTACTATCAGCGCTTAATGTCTGGTTTACGCAAGGCTATCGAAGAGGGTAAATTAGAGAGCTTCGTGACCGATTTTTACCAACGTCAGGGGCGGGATGTTCCACCGTTGAACGTTGATTAATATTAATAATGAGGGAATTTGAATGAGCTTTTTTATTTCTGATGCGGTAGCGGCAACAGGTGCTCCGGCGCAGGGCAGCCCGATGTCTCTGATCCTGATGCTGGTTGTGTTCGGTCTGATCTTCTACTTCATGATCCTGCGCCCACAGCAGAAGCGTACCAAAGAGCACAAAAAGCTGATGGACTCCATCGCGAAAGGCGATGAAGTGCTGACCAACGGTGGTCTGGTCGGCCGCGTAACCAAAGTGGCTGAAAGCGGCTACATTGCTATCGCCCTGAACGACACCACTGAAGTGGTTATCAAACGTGACTTCGTAGCTGCCGTTCTGCCGAAAGGCACCATGAAGGCGCTGTAATCCCAACTTTTCCCAAAGGGAACTGCCGTGTTAAACCGTTATCCTTTGTGGAAGTACATCATGCTGGTCGTCGTGATTATCGTCGGCCTGCTGTACGCGCTTCCCAACCTGTATGGTGAGGATCCGGCCGTTCAAATCACTGGCGCGCGCGGTGTCGCCGCCAGTGAGCAAACGCTGATCCAGGTCCAGAAAACGTTACAAGAAGAAAAAATTACCGCTAAGTCTGTGGCTCTGGAAGAGGGTGCAATTCTTGCTCGCTTCGACACCACCGACACGCAGCTCCGCGCTCGCGAAGCGCTGATGGGCGTGCTGGGTGACAAATATGTCGTGGCGCTTAACCTTGCTCCTGCAACCCCTCGCTGGCTGGCTGCGCTGAACGCAGAGCCAATGAAGCTGGGTCTTGACCTGCGTGGCGGCGTTCACTTCCTGATGGAAGTGGATATGGATACCGCGCTCGGCAAGCTGCAGGAACAGAATATCGACAGCCTGCGCAGCGATCTGCGCGACAAAGGCATCCCATACACTACCGTGCGTAAAGAAGATAACTACGGCATGAGCATCACGTTCCGCGACAGCGCGGCGCGCGATCAGGCTGTAGATTACCTGACCCAACGTCACCGTGACCTGGTGATCACCTCTCAGGGCAGCAACCAGCTGCGTGCGGTGATGACCGATGCGCGTCTGAAAGAAGCGCGTGAATATGCCGTTCAGCAGAACATCAACATTCTGCGTAACCGTGTAAACCAGCTGGGCGTGGCTGAGCCGCTGGTACAGCGTCAGGGTGCTGACCGTATCGTGGTTGAACTGCCGGGTATCCAGGATACCGCGCGTGCGAAAGAGATCCTCGGTGCGACCGCGACGCTGGAATTCCGTCTGGTGAACTCCAATGTCGATCAGTCTGCCGCGGCGTCTGGCCGTATTCCGGGTGACTCCGAAGTGAAACAGACCCGTGAAGGTCAGCCGGTTGTGCTGTACAAGCGCGTGATCCTGACCGGTGACCACATCACCGACTCCACTTCAAGCCAGGATGAGTACAACCAGCCGCAGGTTAACATCTCGCTGGATAGCGCGGGTGGTAACATCATGTCTAACTTCACCAAGGACAACATCGGCAAACCGATGGCGACCCTGTTCGTGGAGTACAAAGACAGCGGTAAGAAAGATGCAAATGGTCGTGCGGTGCTGGTGAAAGAGGAAGAGGTGATTAACATCGCCAACATCCAGTCTCGTCTGGGTAACAGCTTCCGTATTACCGGTATTAGTAACCCGAACGAAGCGCGTCAGCTCTCGCTGCTGCTGCGTGCCGGTGCGCTGATTGCGCCAATTCAGATTGTTGAAGAACGTACCATTGGTCCAACTCTGGGTATGCAAAACATCCAGCAGGGTCTGGAAGCGTGTCTGGCCGGTCTGGCGGTCTCTATCCTCTTCATGATCTTCTTCTATAAGAAGTTCGGTCTGATTGCGACCTCCGCGCTGATTGCAAACCTGGTGCTGATCATCGGCATTATGTCCCTGCTGCCGGGGGCGACGCTGACCATGCCGGGGATTGCGGGTATCGTTCTGACCCTTGCGGTGGCGGTCGACGCCAACGTACTGATTAACGAACGTATCAAAGAAGAGTTGAGCAACGGTCGCTCTGTCCAGCAGGCGATTGACGAAGGTTATAAAGGCGCGTTCAGCTCTATCTTCGATGCGAACGTAACAACACTGATTAAGGTTCTTATCCTGTATGCAGTGGGTACTGGCGCGATCAAAGGCTTTGCGATTACCACCGGTATCGGTGTCGCAACGTCAATGTTTACCGCTATTGTCGGCACCCGTGCCATCGTGAACCTGCTGTACGGCGGCAAGCGCGTCAAAAAGCTGTCTATCTGAGGAGTGCGTTGTGGCACAGGAATATACTGTTGAACAATTGAATCATGGCCGTAAAGTCTGGGACTTTATGCGCTGGGACTACTGGGCTTTCGGCATTTCAGGTTTACTGCTGATTCTGTCCATCATCGTTATGGGCGTGAAGGGCTTTAACTGGGGGCTGGATTTCACCGGTGGTACGGTCATCGAGATCTCCCTGGAAAAACCGGTCGATATGGACCAGATGCGCGAATCGCTGCAGAAAGCGGGCTTTGAAGAGCCGCTGCTGCAGAACTTCGGCAGCAGCCGCGACATCATGGTACGTATGCCGCCGGTGCACGATGCCAACGGCAGCCAGGAGCTGGGTAGCAAGGTCGTACAGGTCATTAACGAGACCACCAGCCAGAGCGCGGCGGTCAAGCGTATTGAGTTCGTCGGCCCGAGCGTGGGTGCGGACCTGGCGCAAACCGGCGCCATGGCGCTGCTGGTGGCGCTGATCTCCATCCTGGTGTACGTCGGTTTCCGCTTCGAGTGGCGACTGGCGGCCGGTGTGGTTATCGCCCTGGCGCACGACGTGGTGATCACCATGGGCATACTGTCTCTGTTCCACATTGAGATTGACCTGACCATCGTGGCATCCCTGATGTCCGTAATCGGTTACTCACTGAACGACAGTATCGTGGTATCTGACCGTATCCGTGAAAACTTCCGTAAGATCCGTCGCGGCACGCCGTACGAAATCTTTAACGTGTCGTTGACCCAGACGCTGCATCGTACCTTGATCACCTCTGGTACTACCCTGATGGTGATCCTGATGCTGTTCCTCTTCGGTGGCCCGGTGCTGGAAGGCTTCTCGCTGACCATGCTGATCGGTGTCTCCATCGGTACGGCGTCGTCTATTTACGTGGCGTCCGCTCTGGCACTGAAACTTGGCATGAAGCGCGAGCACCTGCTCCAGCAGAAGGTCGAGAAAGAAGGGGCGGATCAGCCGTCCATTCTGCCGTAAGGCGACGTTTAGCGCGTTATCGAAATCCCGGTCTGTTGACCGGGATTTTTTTTATCTGCTCCTGACAAACACTCCTGACAGTATGCTGTCAGGAGCCCTGCCGTAGACTCCTTCTGAACCCAAACAACAGGCAGGAGGATGTATGAAAAGCGTAATTAACTGGTTTGAAATTCCGGTTTCGGATATGGATCGTGCCATTAAATTTTATGAGCCGGCGATGCAGCTCGCGCTGCGTCGCGAGAAAATGGACATTGCCGAGCTGGCGGTTTTCCCGCATGAGGATCCCGCCACCGGAGGAGCGCTGGCAAAATTTGACGGCGTTACGCCCTCTTTGCAGGGCGCTATTATTTACCTGCATACTGACAATCTGGCGGCCACGCTCGATCGCATTGCCTCTGCGGGCGGCGAGTGCGTGTTTGGCCCGCTGGAACTGCCGCATGGTATCGGCACTATCGCACTGTTTACCGACAGCGAGGGTAACCGCGTCGGCCTTCATCAACCTGTCTGAGAGCGAATGACGTTATGACCCGACGCGCTGACCGTTTGTTTCAGATTGTGCAGATCCTGCGGGGCAGGCGTCTGACAACGGCAGCGCATCTGGCGGACCGGCTTGGCGTGTCCGAGCGCACGGTCTACCGCGATATCCGCGACCTGTCGCTTTCCGGCGTGCCGGTGGAAGGCGAGGCGGGAAGCGGATATCGGCTGATGTCGGGTTTTGACCTGCCGCCGCTGATGCTGACAAATAAGGAATCCGAAGCGCTGATGGTCGCGATTCGCCTGCTCAAAACCTGGGGAGGTGAATCGCTGTCGCGCGAGCTGGAGTCGGCCCAGGAGAAGGTGCTGGCTATTCTGCCCGAGGAGAGCCGCAGAAAGGCGGAGCAAACGCGTATCTACGCCCCGGATTTTTGCATGCAAAGCCACTCCCGCAGCGATTTTGACATGATTCACCAGGCGATTTCTGCTCAGCGCGTATTAGCGCTGCATTATCGTGATGAAGCCGGGCTGCTCTCAAAACGTGAGGTACAGCCGCTGGGGTTGTTCTTCTGGGGGGAGCGCTGGCTGCTGGCGGCATGGTGTGAACGGCGCGATGACTACCGCTGTTTCCGGCTCGACCGGTGTCTCAATGTTGTAATGACGGAGAGGCGGTTCAGTGAGAGTGCGGACAGGTCTTTGGCGGATTTTTTGCGCAAGGTGAAGCAGTAAAAAGCCGGGTGGCGAGGTAAAAACAAAACGGCAACGATGTTGCCGTTTTTTGTGTTTGCGCCCTCTCCCGTGGGAGAGGGAAGGGGTGAGGGCACCAGCCCGCACAATCCCGCACGGATTAGAAGTTGTAACCCACGACCAGGTAACCACCCCAGCCGGTAGAGCGGACGCTAAAGTCGCCGTTACCGAAGTTCAGGCTCGCGTCGTCGTTCCACTGGCCACCGTTGTGCCAGTAACGCGCAACAACAGAGTAGTGCCAGTGATCGTAGTTCAGCGCCAGGATGTGGCTGGAGGCGATGGAATCGTTGGTACGCGCTTTCTTGCCGTTCAGGTCACGGAAATCGTCGTCGCCCAGGTCTGAGCCCCAGTCAAAGTTAGTGAAACCAATGTAGCTCAGATTACCGCCCCACAGCTGGGTAATTGGCACGAAGTATTTCACTTTGAAACGGTAGCCGTCCCACTCGTTTTCATTCGCTGCGCCGTAGTTCTGCCACTGGTATTTTGCATACACGTTCAGGGACAGGCTCATCGGCAGGCCGGTGTCAATGTCAGTACCCAGACCCATATACCAGGTGCTCTGACGACCGGACTTATTGCGGCCCATGTCGTAGATGTAGTTGTTCGCGAAGTACCACTCTTTGAACGGACCAAACGCCAGGCTGGTACCGGTCAGTTTGTCGATGGAGAAGCGCGGTTCAATCTCCATGAACAGTGGGGAACCGTGGTTCCAGATACCTTTCGCATCGGTGTTACCACCGAAGAACACAGGCGCATCCATATAGCCGTAGAAATCAAACCAGTCTTTCTTGGCGAACGCTTCATATTCCAGGTAGGTATCGTTGCGGATCTGCGGTCCGAAACGGGTGTGGTAGCTGCCTACCACGTTAACGCTCTGGTGCCACCAGTCGGAGAGGTATTGTGGTTTCTCGTTTTCCGCTGCGTTAACAGTGAAAGAGGAGGACAGTGCCAGAACTGCACCGGCTGCGAGTAATGTTTTTTTCATAATCATGCCACTGATTGAAATTCCCTTCCGGGAGTGAAAAATGCGCGAATTGCGTTTCTAAATATTTCGTGTTTCTGCGGTGCCTATTATAGGAATCCCTGCTCACAAAAATATGTGTTGTTTCACATATCTCTCACACGCGTAATCGATTGCGTTCACGTTTGCGTACTTTAAACGGCCGGGATTGTAGCGGCAATCATTTCTGTTGCCAATCCATACGAAATGTAAATGTTAGCGGAGTGACATTTCACTCCGCTCAAAAGGAAGGGATTACTGCGCGGCAGGTTGGATGTCGTGAATGCGGATAAAGCCTAACTGCTCAGGCGTAAGTCCGCTTAGCTGAAGTGGAATATCCACATCGCTGGGCGCTAACACGCTGGCCGGAGCGGTGAACAGCTGGTTCTTCACGTTCACCTCCTGGTAGCTCTCCGTGGTGCCCTGGATCTGGCCCCACTCTACGGTGCCGCTGAAGGCGGGCAGCGGATCGTTGGACTCACCGTGAATACGTAATGTTGCGCGCGTACCATCGGCATTCGCCGCCACATTCACCAGAGACATCTTCAGCGTGCCAATCTGGCTATTAAGCAGGGCAGGCGTATTCGCTCCTGGCAGCAGATATACCCCGCTGGTGGATTTAGCGTTCAGCGCGTTTTGCTGGGTGATCTTCACCGTTTCTTTGTTCAGTTTGTCCATCGCCGTGTTGAGCGTATTCACGCTTTGTTTCATCTGGCGGACTTCGGTTTGCTGTGCACAGGCACTAAGGGTGAAGAGGCTCCCCACCAGTAAAATTTTCAGGTAACGTCTTGTCATAGCGTTTATTCCTTGAAATGACGGATCCCCATAATGGTAGCCAGCAACGTACCGCCGGACATAGATCCTTTATCTCAAAAAAGCTCCTCCTTTGTTGTCGGGCCAGATCAGGGTAAAATGAAAATCAGTTAACCAGATAACAGGGATACCGTATGCATTGCCCATTCTGCTCCGCTGTGGATACCAAAGTCATCGACTCTCGCCTTGTGGGCGAAGGGTCTTCTGTGCGCCGTCGTCGGCAGTGTCTGGTGTGCAACGAGCGTTTCACGACCTTTGAGGTTGCAGAGCTGGTAATGCCGCGCGTGGTAAAAAGTAACGACGTGCGCGAGCCGTTTAACGAAGAGAAACTGCGCAGCGGAATGCTGAAGGCCCTCGAAAAACGGCCCGTCAGCGCGGATGATGTCGAAATGGCGTTAAACCACATTAAATCTTACCTGCGTGGCCTGGGCGAGCGTGAAGTGCCGAGCAAAATGATCGGCAACCTGGTGATGGAGCAGCTGAAAAAGCTCGATAAGGTCGCCTATATCCGCTTCGCCTCTGTCTACCGCAGTTTCGAAGATATCAAAGAGTTTGGCGAAGAGATCGCCCGCTTACAGGATTAAGCCCATGCAGGATGAGAAGTACATGGCGCGAGCCATGAAGCTGGCGCAGCGCGGTCGTTTTACCACCCATCCTAACCCCAACGTCGGGTGCGTTATCGTGAAAGATGGCGAGATCGTGGGGGAAGGGTTTCACTATCGCGCAGGCGAGCCGCATGCTGAAGTGCATGCCCTGCGTATGGCTGGGGAGAAAGCGCGAGGTGCGACGGCCTACGTGACGCTGGAGCCATGCAGCCACCACGGGCGCACGCCGCCGTGCTGTGAAGCGCTGATTGCGGCAGGGGTTTCGCGCGTGGTCGCCGCTATGCAGGATCCTAACCCGCAGGTGGCGGGCCGCGGCCTGTATCGTCTGCAACAGGAAGGGATCGACGTCAGCCACGGCCTGATGATGAAAGATGCGGAAGCCATCAACAAAGGCTTCCTGAAGCGCATGCGCACCGGTTTTCCGTATATCCAGCTTAAGCTGGGCGCCTCGCTGGACGGCCGTACGGCAATGGCGAACGGTGAAAGCCAGTGGATCACCTCGCCGCAGGCAAGGCGCGATGTGCAACGTCTGCGCGCGCAAAGCCATGCTATCCTCACCAGCAGTGAAACCGTTCTGGCTGACGATCCGGCCATGACCGTGCGCTGGGATGAGCTGAATGCCGATACCCAGGCGCTTTATCCGCAGGAGAACCTGCGCCAGCCGCTGCGTATTATTATTGATAGCCAGAACCGCGTGACCCCGGCGCACCGCATCGTGCAGCAGCCGGGTGAAACCTGGATTGCGCGCACCAAAGAAGATACGCGCGAATGGCCGGAAGGCGTGCGCAGCATTATGGTGCCGGAGCATAACGGACATCTGGATCTCGTGGTGCTGATGATGTTGCTCGGCAAGCAGCAGGTGAACAGTATCTGGGTCGAAGCCGGTCCGACGCTCGCCGGCGCGCTGCTCCAGGCGGGGCTGGTGGATGAACTGCTCGTCTACGTTGCGCCTAAACTGTTAGGTCATGATGCGCGCGGCCTGTTTGTGCTGCCTGGCCTTGAAAAACTGGCCGACGCACCGCAACTCACATTCAGCGAGATTCGTCCGGTGGGTCCGGATGTCTGCCTCCATTTAACGACAGCGTAATTGCTCCCGAAATAGGGAAGCAGTGCGCAAAGTATTATGATAAAATCCGCCCCCCTGCGGGGCCAAATGAACCCGTAAAGGAAGAGTATGAACATTATTGAAGCTGCTGTAGCTACCCCGGACGCTCGCGTCGCCATCACCATTGCGCGTTTCAACAACTTCATCAACGATAGCCTGCTGGAAGGTGCGATTGACGCCCTGAAACGTATCGGCCAGGTTAAAGATGACAACATTACCGTTGTTTGGGTTCCAGGCGCTTATGAACTGCCACTGGCGGCGGGCGCGCTGGCGAAAACCGGTAAATACGACGCGGTGATTGCGCTGGGTACCGTTATTCGTGGCGGCACTGCGCACTTCGAATACGTTGCGGGCGGTGCAAGCAACGGTCTGGCACACGTTGCGCAGGATGCTGAAATTCCTGTCGCGTTCGGCGTGCTGACCACCGAAAGTATTGAACAAGCCATCGAACGTGCTGGCACCAAAGCCGGTAACAAAGGTGCAGAAGCTGCACTGACCGCGCTTGAAATGATCAATGTATTGAAAGCCATTAAGGCCTGATTTTTTTGTAAGGGGAATTCCGTGAAACCTGCTGCTCGTCGCCGCGCCCGTGAATGTGCCGTCCAGGCACTTTACTCCTGGCAGTTGTCCCAGAACGACATCGCTGATGTTGAATACCAGTTCCTGTCAGAACAGGACGTGAAAGACGTTGACGTTCTGTACTTCCGTGAACTGCTGTCGGGAGTGGCGACTAATAGCGCGTATCTCGATGGCCTGATGAAGCCATACCTGTCCCGTCTGCTCGAAGAGCTGGGCCAGGTGGAAAAAGCAGTGTTGCGTATCGCGCTGTTTGAGCTGTCTAAACGTGATGATGTGCCGTACAAAGTGGCCATCAACGAAGCGATCGAACTGGCGAAAACCTTCGGCGCTGAAGACAGCCACAAGTTCGTTAACGGCGTACTTGATAAAGCCGCACCTGCGATCCGTCCCCACAAAAAGTGATCCGCAAACCGGAGTTCTGCATTGCCTGACGGGCAGTGCGGCTCCGGTTTTTTCTTTTATTTGCTGAGGCATAACGTATGGCATGCGGCGAATTCTCCCTGATTGCCCGTTATTTCGACCGTGTCAGAACCTCTCGTCTTGATGTTGAAACCGGCATTGGCGATGACTGTGCACTTCTCAATATTCCTGAAAAGCAGACGCTGGCAATCAGCACCGACACCTTAGTGTGCGGACGTCATTTCTTACCTGATATCGATCCTGCCGATCTGGCGTATAAAGCGCTGGCGGTCAACGTCAGCGATCTGGCGGCAATGGGTGCCGACCCGGCCTGGCTGACGCTGGCCCTGACGCTGCCGGAGGTGGATGAAGCCTGGCTTGAAGCGTTCAGCGATGCGCTGTTTGAACAGCTGAACTACTACGATATGCAGCTGATTGGCGGCGATACGACTGCCGGGCCGCTGTCGATGACGCTGGCGATCCACGGCTATGTGCCGCTCGGTCGCGCGCTGAAGCGCTCGGGCGCTAAACCGGGCGACTGGATCTACGTGACCGGTACGCCGGGAGACAGCGCGGCAGGGCTGGCGATCCTTCAGGATCGCTTAAACGTGAAGGACGCTGACGATGCGGCGTATCTGGTGAAGCGCCACCTGCGCCCGACACCGCGTATTCTGCACGGTCAGGCGCTGCGCGAGCGGGCCAGTTCGGCTATCGATCTCTCTGACGGTCTCATCTCGGACCTCGGCCATATCCTGAAGGCCAGCGGAGTGGGCGCGCGCGTTGACCTGGATCTGTTCCCGCTGTCGGAGCAACTGCTTCGCCATGTGGAGCCTGAGCAGGCGCTGCGCTGGGCGCTCTCCGGTGGGGAAGACTACGAGCTGTGTTTCACGGTGCCAGAGCTGAACCGTGGAACGCTGGATGTGGCATTGGCCCATCTTGGCGCAAAGTTTACCTGCATCGGTCAGATCATGCCGGAGAGTGAAGGGCTGAAGTTTGTGAAAGACGGTGCGCCCGTTACGCTGGACTGGAAAGGGTACGATCACTTCGGGTAAGTTTGTGCGCTCAGCATTGCCGGGTAAGCGTACGCCACCCGGCAAGTGTTTACTTAAACCCCACCACCGGATGCTGCTGATACGGCGTCTCCAGCTCGGCAACCTGCTCCGGCGTCAGCGATAAATCCACCGCGCTTAACAACTCGTCCAGCTGTTCTTCCCGCGATGTACCAATAATCGGTGCGGCGACACCCCGCTTGCCCAGCAGCCACGCCAGCGCCACCTGCGCGCGCGTTGCGCCGATATCGTCGGCGATCCCGGCTAAACGTTCGGCAATCAGCGCATCGCTGGCTTCGGTACCGGAATAAAGATTTTTACCCACTTCATCCGATACCAGCCGCGCCGTGGTTTCTCCCCACGGACGGGTTAAGCGTCCGCGCGCCAGCGGGCTCCACGGGATCACCGCCACGCCTTCCTGGTAGCAGAGCGGCAGCATCTCGCGTTCTTCTTCCCGGTAAATCAGGTTGTAGTGATCCTGCATGGTGACAAAGCGCGCCCAGCCGTGCTGCGCCTGGAGATCGAGCGCCTGAGCAAACTGAGATGCGTGCATTGACGACGCGCCGATATAGCGCGCTTTACCCGCTTTCACGACATCGTTCAGCGCTTCAAGGGTTTCTTCAATTGGCGTGTTGTAATCCCAGCGGTGAATTTGCAGCAGGTCGACGTAATCCATGTTCAGGCGTCTGAGGCTGTCATCAATGGAGCGCAGGATCTGCGCGCGAGAGAGGCCTTCAGCCAGATCGCCTGACGGGTAGTACACCTTGGTGGCGACCACAATCTCATCCCGACGGGCAAAATCACGCAGAGCGCGGCCCATAATCTCTTCGCTGCTGCCGTCAGAGTAGCTGTTGGCGGTATCGAAGAAGTTGATGCCGCCGTCTATGGCGCGCTTGATGATAGGGCGGCTGCTCTCTTCCGGCAGCGTCCAGGCGTGATTTCCCCGGTCAGGCTCGCCAAAGGTCATGCAGCCCAGGCAAAGCCGGGACACCCTGAGGTCCGTTTTTCCTAATGTCGTGTATTGCATGGTTCCGCTCCTGCTGTTTAAACAATACGTTTAAGCATAGCAGGAGCAGAAAAGGGGAGGGATCAGGCCAGCCAGCTGCGGATTCTGGCTTCGATACCGGCGGCGTCCAGGCCGATGTCGGCGCGCGCCTCGTCCTGAGTGCCTTGCGGGATGAAGTGGTCCGGCAGGCCGAGGTTCAGCACCGGAACCAATTTACGGTTCGCCATCAGTACCTCGTTAACGCCGCTGCCCGCGCCACCCATGATGGCGTTCTCTTCCAGCGTGACCAGCACGTCGTGGCTTTCCGCCATGCTCAGAATCAGAGACTCATCGAGCGGCTTCACAAAGCGCATATCCACCAGCGTCGCGTTCAGGATTTCAGCGACTTTTGCCGCTTCCGGCATCAGCGTACCAAAGTTCAGGATCGCCACTTTTTCGCCGCGACGTTTCACCAGACCTTTACCGATCTCGAGTTTTTCCAGCGGCTGAAGTTCAACGCCAAGGGCATTGCCGCGCGGATAACGTACCGCGCAGGGGCCGTCCTGATAGTGGTAGCCGGTATACAGCATCTGACGACACTCGTTTTCGTCGCTTGGCGTCATGATGACCATGTCCGGGATGCAGCGCAGGAAGGAGAGATCAAACGCCCCCTGGTGCGTCTGGCCGTCAGCCCCCACGATGCCCGCGCGATCGATAGCAAACAGCACCGGCAGCTTCTGGATGGCAACGTCATGGATCACCTGGTCGTAGGCGCGCTGCAGGAAGGTGGAATAAATCGCCACCACCGGCTTGTAGCCGCCAATCGCCAGCCCTGCCGCAAAGGTGACCGCGTGCTGCTCGGCAATGGCGACGTCAAAATACTGGTCCGGGTATTTTTTGGAGAACTCGACCATGCCGGAGCCTTCACGCATAGCAGGCGTGACCGCCATCAGCTTGTTATCTTTTGCCGCCGTCTCGCACAGCCAGTCGCCAAAGATTTTTGAGTAGCTTGGCATTCCGCCGCTGCTTTTCGGCAGGCAGCCGCTGGTATGGTCGAACTTTGGCACCGCGTGGAAGGTGATCGGATCTTTCTCCGCCGGTTCGTAGCCACGCCCTTTTTTGGTCATGATGTGCAGGAACTGCGGGCCTTTCAGGTCGCGCATGTTTTTAAGCGTGGTCACCAGACCCAGCACATCGTGCCCGTCCACCGGGCCGATATAGTTAAAGCCCAGCTCTTCGAACAGCGTGCCCGGCACGACCATGCCTTTGATGTGTTCTTCGGTACGCTTGAGCAGCTCTTTGATCGGCGGCACGCCGGAGAAAACTTTTTTCCCGCCTTCCCGCAGCGACGAGTAAAGCTTGCCGGAAAGCAGCTGCGCCAGATGGTTGTTCAGCGCGCCGACGTTCTCGGAGATCGACATTTCGTTATCGTTGAGGATAACCAGCATGTCCGGCTTGATATCGCCCGCGTGGTTCATGGCTTCAAAAGCCATCCCGGCGGTGATCGCCCCGTCGCCAATCACGCAGACGGTGCGGCGCTGCTTGTTCTCTTTCTCGGCAGCAACGGCAATACCGATGCCCGCGGAAATGGAGGTCGATGAGTGGCCGACGCTCAGCACGTCATACTCGCTCTCACCGCGCCACGGGAACGGGTGCAGGCCGCCTTTCTGACGAATGGTGCCAATTTTATCGCGACGTCCGGTCAGAATTTTGTGCGGATAAGCCTGGTGGCCCACGTCCCAGATAAGCTGATCGAACGGCGTGTTATAGACGTAATGCAACGCCACGGTCAGCTCAACCGTGCCAAGCCCGGAGGCGAAGTGGCCGCTGGAGCGGCTAACGCTGTCGAGCAGGTAACGACGCAGCTCGTCACACAGCTTCGGCAGACTCTCTTTCGGCAACAGACGTAACTCCTGGGTGGAGTCAACTAACGCCAGTGTCGGGTATTTGGCAATATCAAAACTCATCAAAGGCTCATCGAGATATATAGTTTATTTATCACGCTGGATTATATAGTCCGCTAGCGCTTCCAGTGCCGAGGTATCCAGCGATTGCGCGGCCAGCTCATTCAGCGACTGGCGGGCATCGTCAATCAGATCCCGGGCTTTACGTTGGGCTTGCTCAAGACCCAGCAGGGCGGGATAGGTACTTTTGCCAAGCTGCTGGTCCGCACCCTGACGTTTACCCAATGTTGCAGTATCGCCCACCACATCCAGAATGTCATCCTGAACCTGGAATGCCAGACCGATACTTTCTGCGTATCTGTCCAGAATCGGCAGGGCTTTGCGCCCTTGCTCACCCGCGCTCAGCGCGCCCAGGCGAACGGCGGAACGAATAAGCGCGCCCGTCTTATGGCGATGAATACGCTCCAGCTGTTCCAGATTAACCTGACGTCCTTCCGCTTCAAGATCCAGCGCCTGACCGCCGCACATGCCGGCCACGCCGCTGGCCATTGCCAGTTCGGAGATCATCGCCAGGCGGTCGCGGTCGGCCACTTCCACCATCGGCGCATCACTGAGAATCGAGAACGCCAGCGTCTGCAAGGCATCGCCCGCCAGAATGGCATTCGCCTCGCCAAACTTAATGTGGCAGGTTGGCTGACCCCGGCGCAGATCGTCGTCGTCCATCGCCGGGAGATCGTCGTGGATCAGCGAGTAGGCATGGATGCACTCCACGGCGGCAGCCGGGGCGTCCAGCGTATTATCGCTGATGCCAAACATGTTGCCCGTGGCATACACCAGGAACGGACGCAGGCGTTTTCCCCCTAAGAGTGCGCCATAGTGCATGGCTTCAACCAGTGGAGTGTTCTGAAAAGGCTGCGGCTCAATAAAACGGCGCAGGGCGTCGTTGGCGCGAACGACGCGCGCCTGAAGCGCGTTGGTAAAATCCATTTACTCGGCGTCCGGTGTGAATGGCGTGGTTTTAGCGTCTTCGCTGTCGGAAAGCAGGATCTGCACACGCTGCTCGGCCTGCTGGAGTTTTACCTGCCCCTGGCGCGCAAGCTGCACACCGCGCTCAAATTCGTTGAGGGCGTCTTCCAGCGGTAAATCGCCGCTCTCGAGGCGGGTAACAATCTGCTCAAGCTCACTCAGCGCAGTTTCAAAACTGGCCGGTGCGTCGTTCTTCTTCGGCATAGTGAATTAACTCTTATATTCTTCGCCCCAACATGGTAACGGACTCGGGGCAATTATCAAATAACGCGAGTGGCGCGATGGTGGTATACTTGCGCGCCTGGATGCAGCCACGGGTGTGGGCTGCTGTATCATTTTCCACTACAAGCCTTTATAAGCTTGCCTAAGAAACATTGCCGCCATGAAGTTTATCATTAAATTGTTCCCTGAAATCACCATCAAAAGCCAATCTGTGCGTTTGCGCTTTATTAAAATTCTCACCGGGAACATTCGTAACGTATTAAAACACTACGACGAAACGCTCGCCGTAGTGCGTCACTGGGACCACGTTGAAGTCCGCGCGAAAGACGAAAGCAAACGCCTTGATATTCGCGACGCGCTGACCCGTATTCCAGGTATTCACCATATTCTGGAAGTGGAAGACGTTCCGTTCAGCGATATGCACGATATCTTCGAAAAGGCGCTGGTACAGTACCGCGATCAGATCGAAGGCAAAACCTTCTGCGTGCGCGTGAAGCGTCGCGGTAAGCACGAGTTCAGCTCGATTGAAGTCGAGCGCTACGTTGGCGGCGGTCTGAACCAGCACGTTGAGACGGCGCGCGTGCGCCTGACTAACCCGGACGTCACCGTTAACCTTGAGATCGAGAACGATCGTCTGCTGCTGGTTAAGGGCCGTTATGAAGGTATTGGCGGTTTCCCGATCGGCACGCAGGAAGATGTGCTGTCGCTGATCTCCGGCGGCTTCGACTCCGGCGTCTCCAGCTATATGCTGATGCGTCGCGGCTGCCGCGTGCACTACTGCTTCTTCAACCTCGGCGGCGCGGCGCATGAAATTGGCGTTCGTCAGGTGGCGCATTACCTGTGGAACCGCTTCGGCAGCTCCCACCGCGTGCGTTTTGTGGCGATCAACTTTGAGCCGGTAGTGGGCGAAATCCTTGAAAAAGTGGATGACGGCCAGATGGGCGTGATCCTCAAACGTATGATGGTTCGCGCGGCGTCCAAAGTCGCCGAGCGCTATGGCGTGCAGGCGCTGGTCACCGGCGAAGCGCTGGGCCAGGTCTCCAGCCAGACGCTGACCAACCTGCGTCTGATCGACAACGTATCAGATACGCTGATCCTGCGTCCGCTGATCTCCCACGATAAAGAGCACATCATCGACCTGGCGCGCGAAATCGGCACCGAAGACTTTGCCCGCACCATGCCGGAATACTGCGGAGTGATCTCAAAAAGCCCAACCGTCAAGGCTGTGAAGGCGAAGATCGAAGCGGAAGAAGAGAACTTCGATTTCAGCATCCTGGAAAGAGTGGTGGCAGAAGCGTCCAACATCGACATCCGCGAGATTGCCCAGCAGACCGAGCAGGAAGTGGTTGAAGTGGAAACCGTGAGCGGTTTCGGTGCGAACGATGCGATTCTGGATATCCGCTCCATTGACGAGCAGGATGACAAGCCGCTGAAGGTTGAAGGCGTAGAGGTGGTTTCTCTGCCGTTCTACAAGCTGAGCACTAAGTTTGGCGACCTTGATCAGAGCAAAACGTATCTGCTGTGGTGTGAGCGCGGGGTGATGAGCCGCCTGCAGGCGCTGTACCTGCGCGAGCAGGGATTCGCGAATGTGAAGGTGTATCGTCCGTAGCGTGCGGCCTGGTGCCCTCACATTAAAAACGGCAACCAAAGGTTGCCGTTTTGCTTTTAGCTCGCGCCACCCGGCTTTTTTTATGCACTACTCTTCATAGTAATTATAAATCCCCGCCGGCATCACCAGCGACGACGCCACTTCGTAGGCCTTCTCCCGCCCGACCAGCAGATCAATAATCTTTAAGCCAAAATCAATCGCGGTGCCGGGTCCCTGGCTGGTCAGCAGGTTGACGCGCGGATCCCAGACGACGCGTTTATCCACCCAATGCTCTTCCGGGATCGTATCCTTAAGCCCCGGGAAGCCGGTCATATTGCCGATGGGGAAGATGTCGTGCGGAATCAGAACCGTTCCAGCGGCGGCACAGATTGCCGCGACGATACGGCCGGACAGATGAAACTGACGCACGGTTTCAACCAGCAGCGGGCTGTCGCGGAAACATTCCGCGCCTTTTAAGCCGCCGGGCAGGACGATGATGTCGTAATCGCCGTCAGCAACCTGGACAAGCGGTGCGTCTGCCAGGATTTTCACCCCTCGTGAACAGGTGATTGCCAGATTGCCGTCGCTGGCTACGCTGGCGGTTGTTACCTTAATGCCGCCACGTACCAGTAAATCAATGGTGGTGACCGCTTCCATCTCTTCGCTACCAGGAGCGAGGCAAATCAGTGCGGACGCGCTCATATTCACTCTCCTTACGTTTAACCAGGTCATACAGACGGGCGTTTTCCGGCACGGCGATGCCGTGTGAGCGGGCGCGCTTTAGCAGATAGCCGGTAATGTAATCTATCTCCGTATGGCGTAATGCCCGAACGTCCTGCAGCATCGAGGAGATATTCTCAGCCGTACTCTCAATAACCTGCTCGACATAACAGCGTAAATCCTCTGCTGAGGTGTGCAGGCCTTCTCGCTCAATGACCGACGCGACTTCTGCACACAGGGATGCCACCTCCTGCGGATGGTTTTTCAGCTCCCCGTTCGGGCAGTTCCACAGCGCCGTCAGCGGATTGATCACGCAGTTTACGGCCAGCTTGCGCCACAGCTGAGGGCGGATGTTGTTGTGCCAGGCGACGTCCGGCAAGACCTTTTGCAGAACATCGGCCAGATAGCTGTAGTCGCCATCCTGTGTTCTGGCCGGGCCGATGTGCGTCACGCCGCTGGCGACATGCACGATAATAGTCCCGTCGCGACGCGCAGCGTGGGTGGTGGTCGCCATTAGCAGAGGCTGCGGGACGCTTTTCAGCTCATCAAGGGTTCCCATACCGTTATGCAGCAGCAGAATGGGGGACGTGGAGGGGAGCTGCGCGGCCAGAGTCTTAACCGCATCTGAGACCTGCCACGCCTTGAGCGTCACCAGCAACAGGTCGCTTTGCGCCAGGAAATCAGGATCGTTCGCGGTGAGGGATTCGTTAAAAATGCTTCCGTCTTCACCAATCAGGTTGACACTGCAATAGGGCTGGGGCACGCGCAGCCAGCCCTGAACCTCATGTCCGTGCTTGCACAGCGCGGTCAGCCACAGCTGGCCGAGCGCTCCGCATCCGAGCACCGTAATTTTCATTGTTCCTCCTCACCTGCAACTGCGCCAGGTGTTACAGCTTAATTATACAGCTAAGCTTCTGTTGAGTTATGCCTCGTAGCGGGTATTATGCAACGCAACAAAAGTGAAGGGAGAAGAAAAGATGCCATCTTTCGATATTGTTTCCGAAGTTGATATCCAGGAAGTTCGCAACGGCGTTGAGAACGCAACCCGCGAAGTTGAGTCACGTTTCGATTTTCGCGGCGTTGAGGCGTCGTTTGAGCTGAACGACGCAAATAAGACCATTAAGGTGCTGAGCGAGTCTGATTTCCAGGTGAATCAGCTGCTCGACATTCTGCGCGCCAAGCTGTTAAAACGTGGCATCGAAGGAACGTCTCTGGACGTGCCGGACGAGTTTGTCCACAGCGGTAAGAACTGGTTTGTAGAAGCCAAACTGAAGCAGGGCATCGAGAGCGCGGTGCAGAAGAAGATCGTTAAGCTTATCAAAGACAGCAAGCTGAAGGTGCAGGCGCAGATCCAGGGCGAAGAAATTCGCGTAACCGGAAAATCTCGCGACGATCTCCAGTCCGTGATGGCGCTGGTGCGCGGCGGGGATTTAGGACAGCCGTTCCAGTTTAAAAACTTCCGCGATTAAGACAAAAAAGCCCGGTTCAACCGGGCTTTTTTTCACGCTTTGAGCGCCTGCTCGACCTCAAAGCGGTTGGTCACTTTGCTGTCAATTTTGACATAAGCGCTGCGCTCTTCGGGGACAATCAGCACCTCTGTGACCCCTTCTTTTCCTTCCAGACGCTGCTTCAGCGCGTCGCTAATCTCCACGTCATCCGGGATTTCTACCCGCAGGCTGCTCACGTAGCGTGGCTCTTTCATGGTGCTGGCAACCAGCAGCCAGACTGTTGCCAGCAGCGCGCCCGCGAGAAACACGGTTTGTGAATCAAACAGGCCGTCGACCCAGCCGCCAAGCGAGCCGCCGATCGCCACGCCGAGAAACTGGCTGGTGGAGTAAATGCCCATCGCGGTGCCTTTGTATCCTGCCGGAGACTCTTTGCTGATCAGCGACGGCAGCAGCGCTTCCATCAGATTAAACGCCAGGAAGAACAGCTGTACGCCTGCGATCAGCTCCCAGAAGTGCGGGCCAGCGCCCCAGAGCACGATCTCGGCAATCAGCAGTAACGCCACGCAGCCCACGAAGACGCACTTCATTTTGCGCTTCACTTCGGCGTAGATGATGAACGGCACGACAGAGACAAACGAAATCAGCATCGTGACCAGATAAATTTTCCAGTGCTCGGCCGCCGGGAAACCTGCTGCGGCAAGCTGGCCGGGCAGGGCGACGAAGGTGGACATCAGCAGAATATGCAGGCACATAATGCCGAAGTTAAGCTTTAGCAGACGCGGCTCGGCGATGACTTTGCTAAAGCAGCCTTTAACCATCCCGGATTCACGGTTAAGGACATGATTTTTACTGTCTGGCACAACCCACAGGGTGAGTGCGATCCCGATGGTCGCCAGCACCGCAATCATCCAGAACAGGGCGTGCAGACCCAGTTTGTGCGTAATGATGGGACCGAGCACCATCGCAATCGCAAACGTTACGCCAAAGCTCACGCCGATGAACGCCATCGCTTTGGTGCGGTTTTGCTCGCGGGTTAAATCTGACAGCAGCGCCATCACCGCGGCGGCAATCGCACCGGAGCCCTGCAGGGCGCGGCCCAAAATAATGCCCCAGATGGAGTGGGAGAGGGCGGCAATAACGCTCCCGAGCACAAAGACCAGCAGCCCGCCGACAATCAGCGGCTTGCGGCCCACCCGATCAGAGAGCAGGCCAAAGGGGATCTGGAAAATTGCCTGCGCCAGGCCGTAGATACCGATCGCCAGACCAATCAGCGCTTCGCTGGCACCCTGTAACGCCATGCCGTACGTGGTCAGAACGGGCAGGACCATAAACATGCCAAGCATCCGCAGCGAGAAAACAGTCCCTAAACCCCAGGTCGCACGCAGCTCGCCCGGCGTCATTTTATAATCGTTCATTACCACCTCAGTTCAAAAGCAGGCCATAGTGTAGTGCGGGGAAGGGGCGGGGTAAATAAAGGCTTATTTAACAAATATTACATGCCTAATTAATAGATTTCGTGAATAAAAAAGGGTGCCGAAGCACCCTTTTCATCATCACATAAACTTACCAGACGTAAGTCAGCAGGTTTTGCGAGTCCGGCACCATGAAGTCTACGGACATCATCACGGACAGGGAGGTGATGGCGACAATCGAGAACACAAACAGCTTGCGCGCCCAGACTTTGTCATCTTCCACCTTGTAGCCGCGCAGGGCCATGCCGAGCCACCAGACGCTCACCGCGGCTGCTACCACCAGATATTTATATCCGGCGTAACCGCCCAGAGAGAGCATCAGCGTTGCCACGGCAAAGGCGATGATATACAGCGTGATGTGGTTCTTGGCAACCGAGATACCTTTCACGACCGGCAGAACCGGAATGTTCGCCGCCTGATAATCCTTGAAGCGGAAAATCGCGATGGCATAGGAGTGCGGCATCTGCCACAGGCTAAAGATAGCCAGCAGGATGAGCGCACCGCTGTCGAACTCGTTCGTGACGGCGCAGTAGCCAATCACCGGCGGCGCAGCGCCGGAGAGAGAACCAATCAGCGTGCCGTAAACGGAGTGACGCTTCATATACAGGCTGTAGACGCCTACATACACCACGAACCCCATCACCCCCAGCCAGCAGGCCAGCGGGTTAGCACCAAACCACAGCAGCATAAAGCCAGCAATACCCAGCAAGGTGGCGTACACCAGCGAGACGGAAGGGGCAATCAGGCCTTTAACCAGCACCCGATTCTTGGTCCTTTCCATCTTCTTGTCGATATCCATGTCGATGTAGTTGTTAAATACACAACCGGACGCAACCACCAGTGACACACCGACCAGCGTGTAAATAAAGAGGGTGTAATCAATGCTGCCTTTAGAGGCCAGCAGGAACCCTCCGATTACGGAGATCAGGTTGCCAAAGATGATGCCTGGTTTCGTGACTTGCAGGTATTGCTTAAACATACTCGCCGCTCTTAGTGAACCATCATGTTGTAGTTGAGGTTCCACATAATCCAGATGGAACCGACTACCAGGATAGCGATGATAATCACGGTAAAGATAAAGGCAGTCATATTCCAGCCTTCATCGGACTTGGTGTTCATGTGCAGGAAGCAAACCAGATGCACCAGAATCTGAATCACCGCGGTCACCAGGATTGCTCCCAGGATAACCGGCTTGGACGCAGAACCGCTCATCACCATCCAGAACGGGATCACCGTCAGGATGATCGACAGGATGAAACCTGTCATGTAGGTTTTTACGCTGCCGTGGGAAGCGCCATGATCGTTAGAATGACTCATTACATCGCCCCCATCAGATAGACAACAGAGAACACGCAGATCCATACCACGTCCAGGAAGTGCCAGAACAGGCTCAGGCACATGATACGGGTACGGTTAGTGCTGGTCAGGCCGCGGCGGGAGATCTGGAACATCAGTACTGCCATCCAGATCAGACCCGAGGTCACGTGCAGACCGTGGGTACCCACCAGCGCGAAGAACGCGGACAGGAAGCCACTGCGATCCGGACCGAAGCCTTCCATAATCAGGTGGTGGAATTCATAGATTTCCATCCCGATAAAGCCAGCACCAAACAGCCAGGTCAACGCCAGCCAGGAGACAACCTGGCTCTTGTTGTTTTTGTACATGGCGATAGCCGCCATGCCGTAGGTGATGGAGCTGAATAACAGCAGTGCGGTTTCAACCAGAACGAACGGCAGTTCAAAGATGTCCTTGCCGGTCGGGCCGCCCGCTGTGCCGTTCACCAGAACGGCATAGGTCGCGAACAGACAGCAGAACAGAATGCAGTCGCTCATCAGGTAGATCCAGAAACCGAAGACTTTGGTCGGTCCTGTATCATGGTGCGCATGTTCATGCGCGTGGGCAGTTGAGTGCGCCAGAGTATCAGTTGCCATTTTTCAGCCCCGCTTTAGAAATCTCGTCGAAATGCTGATTTTCCAGCTTTTCAACTTCACGGACTGGTACGTAGTAGTCCACGTCCTCGTCAAAGCTCTTCACAATCCAGCTGATTACGATGCCAGCGAAGCCAACAATCGCCATCCACCAGATGTGCCAGATCATTGCGAAACCAAATACCGTTGCGAAAGCGGCAATCACGATGCCCGCAGCGCTGTTTTTCGGCATATGGATCTCTTCGTAATGCTCAGGTTGCTTGTACGCTTCACCTTTTTCTTTCATTTCCCAGAATGCGTCACGCTCGTGAATGTGCGGCACTACGGCAAAGTTATAGAACGGTGGTGGAGAAGAGGTTGCCCACTCCAGCGTACGGCCACCCCATGGGTCACCGGTCAGGTCGCGGTTCAGGTTACGGTCGCGGATGGACACGTAGTACTGAATCAGCTGGCACAGAATACCGCAGGCAATCAGCGCTGCACCGCCCGCTGCAACCATCAGCATTGGGTGGAACTGCGGATCGATCTGCTGGCTCAGACGACGGGTCATACCCATGAAGCCCAGCACGTACAGCGGCATAAACGCCACGAAGAAGCCAATGATCCAGAACCAGAACGCGCGTTTACCCCAGGTTTCGTTCAGCGTGAAGCCAAACGCCTTAGGCCACCAGTAAGTCACACCTGCGAAGCAGCCGAAGACCACGCCGCCGATAATAACGTTATGGAAGTGCGCAATCAGGAACAGGCTGTTGTGCAGAACGAAGTCAGCACCTGGCACCGCCAGCAGTACGCCGGTCATCCCACCTACGGAGAAGGTCACGATGAAGCCGATGGTCCACAGCATTGCTGAGTGGAACACGATACGGCCCTGGTACATGGTGAACAGCCAGTTGAAGATCTTCACCCCGGTAGGGATGGCGATAATCATGGTGGTGATACCGAAGAAGGCGTTTACGTTCGCGCCCGCACCCATGGTAAAGAAGTGGTGCAGCCAAACGATGAACGACAGAACGGTAATACACACGGTTGCCCACACCAGAGAGGTGTAACCAAACAGACGCTTACGCGAGAAGGTTGCCGCGATTTCGGAGAACACACCGAAGACAGGCAGAACCAGAATGTACACTTCCGGGTGACCCCAGGCCCAAATCAGGTTGATGTACATCATCATGTTGCCACCCATATCATTCGTGAAGAAATGGGTGCCCAGGTAGCGGTCCAGGGTCAGCAGCGCGATGGTGACGGTCAGAATTGGGAACGACGCGATAATCAGTACGTTGGCGCACAGAGATGCCCAGGTAAATACTGGCATCTTGAACATCGTCATACCTGGTGCACGCATCTTCAGGATGGTCACGAAGAAGTTGATACCGGTCAGGGTAGTACCGACACCGGAGAGCTGAAGCGCCCAAATCCAGTAGTCAACGCCTACACCCGGACTGTACTCAATTCCCGAAAGCGGTGGGTAAGCCAGCCAGCCGGTTTGTGCGAATTCGCCCACGCCCAGTGACAGGTTAACCAGGATAACGCCGACAACCGTGAACCAGAAGCTCAGGTTGTTCAGGAACGGGAACGCTACGTCGCGCGCGCCAATTTGCAGCGGAACGACAACGTTCATCAGACCGATTACCAGCGGCATCGCCACGAAGAAGATCATGATAACGCCGTGGGCGGTAAAGATCTGATCGTAGTGGTGCGGTGGCAGGAAGCCGGCTTCGCCCGCAGACGCGAGTGCCTGCTGGCTACGCATCATGATTGCATCCGCAAAGCCACGAATTAACATGACGATACCGACGATGCAGTACATGATACCGAGTTTTTTGTGGTCAACCGAAGTCAGCCACTCATTCCACAGGTAGCTCCACTTACCGAAGTAAGTGATCAGGCCAACTAAGGCCGCGCCACCAATGATAATTGCAGCCACCGTAACCATGATAATCGGTTCATGGTAGGGCACTGCATCCAGTGTCAATTTTCCGAACATTTTCTTCCTCGGCCCCTTAGTGAGCGGTTTCCGCGTGGCTCATGTCCATGCCTTCCATACCTTCGTGCGCGCTGTGCTCGCCTTCTGGCTGGGTCATGTCCATGCTCTTGCCGTGATCCATAAATTTGCCAATAACATCTTTGAACAAATCTGGTTTCACGTTAGAGAAGTACTCCACCTTGTTGTATTCGCTAGGTGCAGCCACTTTTTCGAACGCCGCCATGTCAGACATGGTGTTTGGAGACTGCTTCGCTTTTTCAACCCACTGGTCGAAAGCGGCACGGTCCGGCGTCGCAATAGCTTTGAACTTCATACCTGAGAAGCCCGGGCCGCTATAGCTGGCGGAGATACCATCGTAGGTGCCTGCTTCATTCGCGATCAGATGCAGGTTCGTCTGCATACCGGCCATCGCGTAAATCTGGCTACCCAGACGCGGGATGAAGAAGGAGTTCATTACGGAGTTGGAGGTCACTTTGAACTGAACCGGAGTGTTCGCCGGGAAGGCGATTTCATTCACGGTAGCAATGCCCTGCTCTGGATAGATGAAGAACCATTTCCAGTCCATGGAGACCACTTCAATGGTAATAGGTTTTTCATCGTGAACCAGCGGCTTGCTTGGCTCAAGTGCGTGAGTGGTTTTCCAGGTCAGCACGGCAAGGAACAGGATGATCAGGATAGGTACCGTCCAGACCACAGCTTCAACTTTGTTGGAGTGTGACCAGTTCGGGCTATACTTCGCATCTTTATTGCTCGCACGATACTTCCAGGCGAAACCAACAGCCATCAAAATGGCAGGAATAACCACAATCAACATCAGGCCAAAAGCCGTCAATATCAGTGAACGTTGTTCCAGTCCAATCTGTCCTTTGGGGTCTAGTAGTGCAGAATCACAGCCACTGAGTAATACAGTACCTGCGAATAATGACAACCATCCCAAACTTTTATTGTATTTCCTGAGTCTCATTTAACGACCTCAATTCCACGGGAGTCTGGTGGCGTTTAAAGTGTGCGGGCATTTTACGGGAAGGTTACATTACTGTAAACATCATTAGGCCTGTGTCAGGAAGGTGTTACCGGGTTCTGCCGCACGTGTCACAAGTGTTGCAGATTATGTCGGTTTTTATGACCGAAGCCGCATGATATGGGCTTTATAACGAAAGCACCCCCAAGCATACCCTAAAAGGGGCAATTGGTATAACCATTGTTAAAAATATACAAAAAATTAACAATTAATTATCAATAAAAAGACATCTAAAAAACGAAAAATCAAACTTTCCAATGCTGAATCGTTTAATGAAAAATAGCGTTTTGGAATTGGCTCCAATAATTTCCAAATCCTATCCCGCACAAAACAACAAATATTTTTTTAGCGGCTGTTGGCTATTTCACCGTTATAATTTCGGTTAGTGATTACAACGGGAAATAACCTTTCACTTTTTCTTCAGGTCATCTGCGTTTTACGCAAGGCCATAAAATCGAGCAAACCGCCCGTCAGGATCCCGGCGATGGCCAGCAGGGCTCCTGCGTCCAGCAGAAGAGCTTCGAGGGGGAGCGCCAGAGACGTACTGGCGTTAACGATAAGTACCACAAGCCATAGCGCCAGCGCGCCGCAGCCCGCCATTAGCAGACGTAACGCAAATCGGTAGGCGCGGTGATATTCAGTACGCGGCATAAAGTGTTCGGTCCGCTGGGTATATTCCAGCGTCTGGCGACACACCAGCAATAATAAAATCCCCGGCACGGCAGCCGCGACCGAGAAGAGATAAAACGTTGGCCAGCCGTGGGCTTCTACAAACCAGCCGGCAATCGGACCTACGTACACGCGGCCAACGGCCGAGAGCGCCGAGAGCAGCGCAAACTGCGTAGCGGAAAACGATTTATTGCACAGGGTCATCAGCAGGGCGACAAACGCCGCCGTCCCCATGCCGCCACAGAGATTTTCAAAGAACACCGCCGCGGCCATGCTGAACATATGCTTGTCAGTCACCGACAGCAGCCAGTAGCCCGCGTTAGATGCGCCCTGCAGGATGCCGAAGATCAGCAGCGCGCGGAACAGCGTCAGGCGCTGCATCAATACGCCGCCATAAAGCGCACCGACGATGGTCGCAAACAGCCCCAGCGTTTTATTCACCACGCCCACTTCACCGGCATCAAAACCGACGCCGCGGATCAGGAAGGTGGTGGTCAGGCTCATGGCAAAGGCATCGCCCAGCTTATAAAGGACGATGAGCAGCAGGATCAGCCAGGCATTGTTGCGGCCAAAAAAGTCACGCAGCGGTTCGGCCACGGCCTGCTCCAGCGAGCGGGGAACCGGAATGACGTCGCTCGGTTCGGGTGCAAATAGCGTAGCGATAATGCAGGGGATGAGCAGGGCAGCCATCAGCCAGTACATGCCCTGCCAACCGAGATAACGGTCGGCCAGCCACAACGCCAGCCCGCCTGAGACCAGCATCCCGAGGCGATAGCCCAGCACGCTGATCGCCGCACCGGCACCGCGCTCTTCCGCAGGTAACACGTCCGTTTTCCAGGCGTCGAACACGATATCCTGAGAGGCGGAACAGAAGGCTATCACCACCGCAAGCGCGGCCATCCAGCGGAGCTGTGTTGTCGGCTCAAGAAAGCCCATCGCCGCAATCGCCAGCAGCAGCAGAACCTGAGTCATCACTAACCAGCCGCGACGACGCCCCAGAAACGGCGGCGTATAGCGATCCATCACCGGCGACCACAGGAACTTAAAGACATACGCCTGACCGACAAGCGAGAAGAAACCAATGGTTTTGAGATCGATGTTCTCAACCGTCATCCACGCCTGAAGCGTGCCGGAGGTGAGCGCGAGGGGTAAACCGGAGGCAAAGCCGAGGATCAGCAGAATTGCTGATTTCGGTTGCTGGAAAATGCGTAAGTAGTGACTGGACATGTTCTTATGAACTGACCCGGTGAAGCACCGGGTCAGTGAGCAGGATTAACGTGCGTTCTGCTTGATAAAGTCGTGAATGCTGGTGTCCTGCGCCATATCGGCGATGGTGTCCGTCAGCACGCTGTTAACGGCGTTAGCAATATTCTTGTTAGAGGCCTGGAACGCGCCTTCAACAGAGTAGCTGGCGCGGTAGTTTTTGGTCATCTTGTTGCCGTTCTTCGCGGTGGCAATGATGGCGATATCCGCTTTGGTCGCAATGTTGTAGCGCACGTTGCCCTGAGAGACGTCTGCGTACAGGTTGTTGACGATAATCTGCAGATCAACCGCGCCGCTTGGGCCAATCATGTAGCCGCGAGCGGTCATTTGCTTCTCAAGCACTTCCTGCAGCAGGAAGCGCAGGTCGCGGGACGCGGTCAGCGTCACCTGCTGGTTGTCGCGGGTCACTTTTGCCAGCGCCTGGTCCTGACGCTGATCGGCACCGTTAATGCTCACGGTGACGCCCATCAGGCTTGGGTCCTGCTGAGGCAGGGTGATTTTTGGTGAGACATCAATAGTGGTAGGCGGAGTCGCACAGCCTGCCAGCATAAAAAGGGCTACCAACGGAAAGAAGAGTTTTTTAAACATTTTCAGGTTCTCAACGAATCGTAAGCATTAAAGAGAGAAAAATTGCCGCCATCATATCATCGACTACGGCCAGGGGAAGTGGTCAACGCATGTAAATTCATCGTCTTGTCTGAAAACTGACCAGCTCATCCTTTTTCTCCTCCCGCCAGAGACGACAGGTATGAGTCTCACCGTGAACTTCATGCATTTGAATGAGAAAATCAGACGAAAGCTAAATATTTGTTGTCAAGGTGTAATGGAAACGGTAAAAGCGGCTAACATTTAAAGGGATGGGTGACATCTTAGCGTTGTCGGAGGAGTAATTTCATGATGATACGTGAACAGATAGAAGAAAAATTAAGGGCAGCGTTCAACCCTGTGTTCCTCGAAGTCGTCGACGAAAGCTATCGTCATAACGTGCCGGCAGGTTCTGAAAGCCACTTTAAAGTGGTTCTGGTTAGCGATCGCTTCACGGGAGAACGTTTCCTGAACCGACATCGCCTGATCTACAGCACCTTGACGGAAGAACTCTCCACGACCGTGCATGCGCTGGCACTGCATACCTACACCATTAAGGAATGGGAAGGCTTGCAGGATACGGTTTTTGCGTCGCCGCCTTGTCGCGGTGCAGGCACCATCGCCTGAAAAATCGGATTTGCAACGGCTGGAGCTTTTCCAGTATGTTGCTTACAGATTTCCTCAAAACGGCCTACGGGCCGTTTTGTTTTGTCTGAGTTTTGAGCGGATGGTGCGATTTTAAGGCTAAAAATAGCCTTAAAGTGTGAAAAAAGCCGCAGCAACATGCTCCAACCGTTCTCGACTCACCTAAGTGATGCCGCTATAATGCCGCGTCTTATTGAATGTCTTCGGGATGATTCTGGCGACAGGGAATGTGAATCTGCACTAAGAGAGCATCCCGGTATAACAGACAGATTCAGAGTTGACCGAGCACTGTGATTTTTTTGAGGTAACAAGATGCAAGTTTCAGTTGAAACCACTCAAGGCCTTGGCCGCCGTGTAACGATTACTATCGCTGCTGACAGCATCGAAACTGCTGTGAAAAGCGAGCTGGTCAACGTAGCAAAAAAAGTACGTATTGACGGCTTCCGTAAGGGCAAAGTACCAATGAATGTTGTTGCTCAGCGTTATGGCGCTTCCGTGCGTCAGGATGTGCTGGGTGAACTGATGAGCCGCAACTTTATCGACGCGATCATCAAAGAAAAAATCAATCCAGCCGGCGCGCCAAACTACGTGCCAGGCGAATACAAACTGGGCGAAGACTTCACCTACTCCGTAGAGTTCGAAGTGTACCCGGAAGTTGAGCTGAAAGGCCTGGAATCTATCGAAGTTGAAAAACCGATCGTTTCCGTGACTGACGAAGACGTTGACGGCATGCTGGACACCCTGCGTAAGCAGCAGGCCAACTGGAAAGAGAAAGAAGGCGCTGTTGACGCGGAAGACCGCGTAACCATCGACTTCACCGGTTCTGTAGACGGCGAAGAGTTCGAAGGCGGCAAAGCGTCTGACTTCGTACTGGCAATGGGCCAGGGTCGTATGATCCCAGGCTTCGAAGACGGCATCAAAGGCCACAAAGCGGGCGAAGAGTTCACCATCGACGTGACCTTCCCTGAAGAGTACCACGCTGAAAACCTGAAAGGTAAAGCAGCGAAGTTCGTCATCAACCTGAAGAAAGTTGAAGAGCGCGAACTGCCAGAACTGACTGAAGAGTTCATCAAGCGTTTCGGCGTGGAAGATGGTTCTGTTGCTGGCCTGCGTACCGAAGTGCGTAAAAACATGGAGCGCGAGCTGAACGGTGCTGTGCGTAACCGCGTGAAATCTCAGGCGATTGAAGGTCTGGTAAAAGCGAACGAAATCGACGTTCCTGCTGCCCTGATCGACAGCGAAATCGACGTGCTGCGCCGTCAGGCTGCACAGCGCTTCGGTGGCAACCAGCAGCAAGCGATGGAACTGCCGCGCGAGCTGTTCGAAGAGCAAGCGAAACGCCGCGTTGTTGTTGGCCTGCTGCTGGGCGAAGTGATTCGTACCCACGAGCTGAAAGCTGACGAAGAGCGTGTGAAGGGCCTGATCGAAGAAATGGCGTCTGCATACGAAGATCCATCAGAAGTGATCGAGTTCTACGGTAAGAACAAAGAGCTGATGGACAACATGCGCAACGTCGCACTGGAAGAGCAGGCTGTTGAAGCGGTACTGGCGAAAGCTAAAGTGACCGAAAAAGCGACCTCTTTCAACGAACTGATGAACCAGCAGGCGTAATTTCGCTCTAACGGTTTAAAGTTTGAACAAAAAACCCGTTGCCTTCCGGCGACGGGTTTTTTTTATCGCGGCATGGGTTCTGGAAGGGTGCTAAAACGCCCTTTCAGTGTTAGCGTTACAACAAAAGGTTGTTATGCTTGAAATAGGGCGTGGCGAACCCCATAAGTATGTAATCACGATGATTGAGACTGGCTGATAATCCGTCCATAAGGTTACAATCAGTACAGCAGGTGTTTTCAATTTTGAACCAGGAGACGGAAATGTCATACAGTGGCGAACGAGATAACTTTGCACCCCATATGGCGCTGGTGCCAATGGTTATTGAACAGACCTCACGCGGTGAGCGTTCTTTCGATATCTATTCCCGTCTGCTCAAGGAACGCGTTATCTTTCTGACCGGCCAGGTAGAAGACCATATGGCTAACCTGATCGTGGCGCAGATGCTGTTCCTGGAAGCGGAAAACCCGGAAAAAGACATTTACCTGTACATCAACTCGCCTGGCGGTGTGATTACGGCGGGCATGTCCATTTATGACACCATGCAGTTCATCAAGCCAGATGTCAGCACTATCTGTATGGGGCAGGCTGCATCCATGGGGGCCTTCCTGTTAACCGCAGGGGCGAAAGGTAAGCGTTTCTGCCTGCCTAACTCCCGCGTGATGATTCACCAGCCGCTGGGGGGTTACCAGGGGCAGGCGACGGATATCGAAATCCACGCCCGCGAAATTCTGAAAGTAAAAGCGCGCATGAATGAACTTATGGCGCAGCATACAGGTCAATCTCTTGAGCAGATCGAGCGCGATACCGAGCGCGATCGCTTCCTCTCTGCTCCAGAGGCAGTTGAGTACGGCTTAGTCGACTCCGTATTGACCCATCGTAATTGATGCCCGCGACGCGAGTGTGCCGCTATACTAAGGTAGGGCGGCACGCTGCTTAAAGCACACGCGTCTTAGAATGGCATTTGCGTCGTCATGTGCGGCACAAAGAACTTAAAAAGAGGTTTGGACTCATGACAGATAAACGCAAAGATGGTTCGGGCAAACTGCTGTACTGCTCTTTTTGCGGCAAAAGCCAGCATGAAGTGCGTAAACTGATTGCCGGGCCGTCCGTGTATATCTGCGACGAATGCGTCGATTTATGTAACGACATCATTCGCGAAGAGATTAAAGAAGTTGCGCCGCACCGTGAGCGTAGCGCATTGCCAACGCCGCATGAGATTCGTCATCACCTTGACGACTATGTCATCGGTCAGGAGCAGGCCAAGAAAGTGCTGGCGGTGGCGGTATACAACCATTACAAACGTCTGCGTAACGGCGACACCAGCAATGGCGTAGAACTGGGCAAAAGTAACATTCTGCTGATCGGGCCAACCGGCTCCGGTAAAACGCTGCTGGCGGAAACCCTGGCGCGCCTGCTGGATGTTCCGTTTACCATGGCGGATGCCACCACCCTGACCGAAGCCGGTTATGTGGGTGAAGACGTTGAGAACATCATTCAGAAGCTGCTGCAGAAGTGCGATTACGACGTTCAGAAAGCACAGCGCGGGATTGTTTATATTGATGAGATCGACAAGATCTCCCGTAAATCAGACAACCCGTCCATCACCCGTGACGTGTCGGGTGAAGGCGTGCAGCAGGCCCTGCTGAAGCTGATCGAAGGTACGGTTGCGGCCGTTCCGCCGCAGGGTGGACGCAAACATCCGCAGCAGGAGTTCCTGCAGGTCGATACCTCCAAGATCCTGTTTATTTGCGGCGGCGCGTTTGCTGGTCTGGATAAAGTCATTTCCCACCGTGTTGAAACCGGCTCCGGCATCGGTTTTGGCGCAACGGTGAAGGCGAAGTCCGAGAAAGCCAACGAAGGTGAACTGCTTTCGCAGGTTGAGCCCGAAGATCTGATCAAATTTGGTCTGATCCCTGAATTCATTGGCCGTCTGCCGGTTGTGGCAACGCTGAATGAGCTGAGCGAAGACGCGCTGATTCAGATCCTGAAAGAGCCGAAAAATGCGCTGACCAAGCAGTATCAGGCGCTGTTCAATCTGGAAGGCGTTGAGCTGGAATTCCGTGACGAAGCGCTGGATGCGATTGCCAAGAAAGCGATGGCCCGTAAAACCGGTGCGCGTGGTTTGCGCTCTATCGTTGAAGCGGCATTGCTCGACACCATGTACGATCTGCCGTCGATGGAAGACGTCGAAAAAGTGGTTATCGACGAGTCCGTGATCGGCGGCCAATCCAAGCCGCTGCTGATTTACGGTAAACCGGAAGCCCAGCAGGCATCTGGCGAATAATTCACCAAATCATACAAGCAGTTAATCAAAAAGGGGGGATTTTATCTCCCCTTTACTTTTTCCGTATTCATAGCGTTGAATGTGTGGGAAACATCCCCATATACTGGATACATGTTAATGGTTATGTGAAGCACTGTGACATGACCAGCTTACCTGGCGGACACTAAACTAAGAGAGAGCTCTATGAATCCTGAGCGTTCTGAACGCATTGAAATCCCCGTATTGCCGTTGCGCGATGTGGTGGTTTATCCGCACATGGTCATACCCTTATTTGTAGGGCGGGAAAAATCTATCCGTTGCCTCGAAGCCGCCATGGATCATGATAAAAAAATCATGCTGGTGGCCCAGAAAGAAGCATCAACGGATGAGCCGGGTGTAAACGATCTTTTCACCGTCGGGACCGTGGCCTCTATTTTACAAATGCTGAAGCTGCCGGACGGCACCGTGAAGGTGCTGGTCGAAGGCTTACAGCGTGCGCGTATTACCACGCTGTCAGACGATGGCGAACACTTCTCTGCCAAGGCAGAGTACCTTGATTCGCCTGAACTTGATGAGCGCGAGCAGGAAGTGCTGGTACGTACCGCGATTAGCCAGTTCGAAGGCTATATCAAGCTGAACAAGAAAATCCCACCAGAAGTGCTGACGTCGCTGAACAGCATCGACGATCCTGCGCGTCTGGCGGACACCATCGCTGCACACATGCCGCTGAAGCTGGCTGACAAACAGTCCGTGCTGGAGATGTCCGACGTTAACGAACGTCTGGAATACCTGATGGCGATGATGGAGTCTGAAATCGATCTGCTGCAGGTTGAGAAGCGCATTCGTAACCGCGTGAAAAAGCAGATGGAAAAATCTCAGCGTGAGTACTATCTGAATGAGCAAATGAAGGCCATTCAGAAAGAGCTGGGCGAGATGGACGACGCACCGGACGAAAACGAAGCGCTGAAGCGTAAGATCGACGCGGCGAAGATGCCGAAAGAGGCGAAAGAGAAAGCCGAAGCAGAACTGCAGAAGCTGAAAATGATGTCTCCGATGTCGGCTGAAGCAACCGTCGTGCGCGGCTACATTGAGTGGATGGTGCAGGTTCCGTGGAACGCCCGCAGCAAGGTCAAGAAAGACCTGCGTCAGGCCCAGGAGATCCTCGATACTGACCACTACGGCCTGGAACGCGTGAAAGACCGCATCCTTGAGTACCTCGCGGTACAGAGCCGTGTAAACAAAATTAAAGGCCCAATTCTGTGCCTGGTAGGACCGCCGGGGGTGGGTAAAACCTCTCTGGGCCAGTCCATCGCCAAAGCGACCGGACGTAAGTACATCCGTATGGCGCTGGGCGGCGTGCGTGATGAAGCGGAAATCCGTGGTCACCGCCGTACCTACATCGGTTCTATGCCGGGTAAACTGATCCAGAAAATGGCGAAAGTGGGCGTTAAAAACCCGCTGTTCCTGCTTGATGAGATCGACAAAATGTCGTCGGACATGCGCGGCGACCCGGCGTCTGCTCTGCTGGAAGTGCTTGATCCAGAACAAAACGTGGCGTTCAGCGATCACTATCTGGAAGTGGACTACGACCTCAGCGATGTAATGTTCGTGGCGACCTCCAACTCCATGAACATACCGGCACCGCTGCTGGACCGTATGGAAGTGATCCGCCTTTCCGGTTATACCGAAGACGAAAAGCTGAACATTGCTAAACAGCACCTGCTGCCGAAGCAGATTGAGCGTAACGCGCTGAAAGCCAACGAGCTGACCGTCGAGGACAGCGCGATTATCGGCATCATTCGCTACTACACCCGTGAAGCGGGCGTGCGTAGCCTTGAGCGCGAAATATCTAAGCTGTGCCGTAAGGCGGTAAAACAGCTGCTGCTGGATAAGAGCCTGAAGCACATCGTGATTAACGGTGACAATCTGCATGCCTACCTGGGCGTTCAGCGCTTCGACTATGGCCGCGCGGATAACGAAAACCGCGTGGGTCAGGTGACCGGTCTGGCATGGACGGAAGTGGGCGGCGATCTGCTGACCATCGAAACCGCCTGTGTGCCGGGCAAAGGCAAGCTGACCTACACCGGCTCGCTGGGTGAAGTGATGCAGGAGTCCATCCAGGCTGCGCTGACCGTGGTGCGCGCGCGCGCGGAAAAACTGGGTATCAACCCTGATTTCTACGAAAAACGCGACATTCACGTTCACGTTCCTGAAGGGGCGACGCCGAAAGATGGCCCAAGCGCGGGTATTGCCATGTGTACCGCTCTGGTTTCCTGTCTGACGGGCAACCCGGTACGTGCCGATGTGGCAATGACTGGTGAAATTACGCTGCGCGGTCAGGTCCTGCCAATCGGCGGATTAAAAGAAAAACTGCTGGCGGCACACCGCGGTGGGATCAAAACCGTATTGATCCCTTACGAAAATAAACGCGATCTGGAAGAGATTCCGGACAACGTGATTGCCGATCTGCAGATCCATCCTGTTAAGCGAATTGAGGAAGTTCTCAGTCTCGCACTGCAGAATGAACCCTCCGGAATGCAGGTTGTAACCGCAAAATAGTGACCTCGCGCAAAGAGCGTCAATAAAAACAAGGCTGGTAAGTCATTTCGCACTTGCCAGCCTTTTTTTGTATAGCTAATTTAGATTGCTGATTAGGTCAGCCATCAACAACGGGTGTTGTAAGGTCATGGCAGGCCTGATATAACTGCTGCGCGGTCGCGTTGTGAAGGACTCAGGCGCGATATAAATTATAAAGAGAGGAAGAGAACAGTGAATAAATCTCAACTGATTGACAAAATTGCTGCTGGTGCTGATATTTCTAAAGCTGCAGCTGGACGTGCGTTAGATGCATTAATTGCTTCTGTTACTGAATCTCTGCAGGCTGGGGACGACGTTGCACTGGTAGGCTTCGGTACTTTTGCTGTTAAAGAGCGTGCTGCCCGTACTGGCCGCAACCCTCAGACCGGTAAAGAGATCACCATTGCTGCTGCTAAAGTGCCGGGTTTCCGTGCAGGTAAAGCGCTGAAAGACGCAGTAAACTGATTGCTTTCCCGTTTCAGGGAAGCCGGATAGTACAAGGGCGCATCGTTTGATGTGCCTTTTTTGTTTGTCCAGACCTGATTTGTGCGAGTTTATGCGAGTTGTGGGCTGACAATCGCCCCGTTTTCTTGTCACAATACGCCTTCACGCGCGACGGGCAGGATTTTCCGTCAGCGTCAGGTAACCAGTCACCTACAGCGGAGTGTTGTTACACCATGATGGACAGCTTACGCACGGCTGCTAACAGTCTCGTGCTCAAGATTATTTTCGGTATCATTATCGTGTCGTTCATATTGACCGGCGTGAGCAGTTACCTTATTGGCGGTGGCGCGAACTATGCCGCAAAAGTGAATGGCCAGGAAATCAGCCGTGGTCAGTTCGAGAATGCTTTTGCCGGTGAGCGTAACCGTATGCAGCAACAGCTGGGCGACCAATTCTCTGAACTGGCGGCGAATGAAGGGTACATGAAAACCCTGCGCCAACAGACACTGAACCGTCTTATCGACGAAGCGCTGCTGGATCAGTATGCCAAAAAGCTGGGCCTTGGCATCAGCGACGAGCAGGTCAAAAAAGCGATCTTCGCCACTCAGGCATTCCAGTCTAACGGTAAATTCGACAACGCGCGTTACAACAGTATCGTTAACCAGATGGGCATGACGGCGGATCAGTACGCGCAGGCGCTGCGTAACCAGCTGACAACCCAGCAGCTCATTAACGCTGTCGTGGGTACCGATTTCATGCTTAAAGGTGAAACCGACGAACTGGCCGCGCTGGTGGCCCAGCAGCGCGTGGTCCGTGAAGCGACAATTGATGTGAACGCCCTGGCGGCGAAACAGCAGGTGAGCGACGCAGACGTTAATGCTTACTACGAGCAGAATAAAAACGCCTTTGTTTCTCCGGAGCAGTTCCGCGTCAGCTACATCAAGCTGGATGCAGCTGCGCTGCAGGAAAGCGCGTCTGATGCCGAGATCCAGTCTTACTACGACCAGCATCAGGATCAATTCACTCAGCCGCAGCGTAACCGCTACAGCGTGATTCAGACCAAAACTGAAGCGGATGCTAAGGCGGTACTGGATGAGCTGAACAAAGGCGCTGATTTCGCCACCCTTGCGAAAGCGAAATCCACCGACATTATCTCTGCGAAAAACGGCGGTGATATGGGCTGGCTGGAAGACGCAACCACGCCCGACGAGCTGAAAAATGCTGGCCTGAAAGAGAAAGGCCAGCTGTCTGGTGTGATTAAATCATCCGTTGGTTTCCTGGTCGTGCGTCTGGACGACATCACCCCGGCGAAAACCAAGCCGCTGGCTGAGGTTCGTGATGATATTGCCGCGAAAGTGAAACAGGAAAAAGCCCTGGATGCTTACTACGCGCTGCAGCAGAAGGTGAGCGATGCTGCCAGCAACGACAACGAATCTCTGGCAGGTGCAGAGCAGGCGGCGGGTGTGAAAGCGGTTGAGACCGGCTGGTTTGGTCGTGACAACCTGCCGGAAGAGCTGAACTTCAAACCGGTTTCTGATGCCATCTTTAACGGTGGTCTGGTGGGCGAGAACGGCACGCCGGGCAGCAACTCTGACATCATTACCGTTGACGGCGATCGCGCCTTTGTTCTGCGCGTCAGCGAGCACAAGCCAGAAGCGGTCAAACCGCTGGCGGAAGTGAAGGATCAGGTCGTCGCTCAGGTTAAGCACAACAAAGCAGAACAGCAGGCTAAACTGGACGCTGAGAAGATTCTGGCCGATCTGAAAGCGGGTAAACAGGACGCGCTTAAAGCGGCAGGTCTGAGCTTCGGTGAGGCGAAAACGCTGAGCCGTACCGGTCAGGACCCAATCAGTCAGGCCGCGTTTAGCCTGACGCTGCCGGCAAAAGACAAGCCAAGCTTCGGTACCACCACCGATATGCAGGGTAACGTTGTTCTGCTGGCGCTGGACGACGTGAAAGCCGGCACTCTGCCAGAAGCGCAGAAGAAGGCGATGGTTCAGGGCATTACTCAGAACAATGCTCAGATTGCTTTCGAAGCCATGATGAGCAACCTGCGTAAAGACGCCAAAATCAAGCTGGGCGATGTCATGACTCAGCAGCAGTAATTACGTGTCTGCTCGCAGATTTTCGTAACGCTCTGCAAAAACTAAAGGCCGCTTTCGCGGCCTTTTCCATTTCTGCAATCTGCTGTTTGTGCCTGTTTTCACAGGCGGCTATCGTTGCGTGGCTGTCAACAAACAAGGAGATAACAGCATGAAATGTGGAATCAAAGCCCTGTTAATTACGCTGGCTATTGCCACCACCGGGATGAGCGCGGGCGCGCAGGCGGCGACGCCCGCCGCCAAACCACAGGCTACGCAGAGCAAGTCTGACGCGGCCGCGCCGGTACAAGGGCAGATCAAAGCGGCTGACGCCGGTAAAAATGCGGATGATGACGGTACGCGGGTCAGCATTAACTCGGCCTCGGCAGAGGATCTCGCCCGCGCAATGAATGGCGTGGGCCTGAAAAAAGCGCAGGCTATCGTCAGCTATCGTGAAGAGTACGGCCCATTCAAAACGGTCGACGATCTCAAACAGGTTCCGGGCATGGGCAGCGCGTTGGTTGAGCGCAACCTCTCACACCTGACACTGTAATAACGCAATTTCTTGCACTGCGGCAAAAGTTTGCCAGGATAAAGAGGTCATACCAGTTATGACCTCTGATCCTATAACAATGAAAGGCTATTGCGCTATGCAGACAAAAATCAAAGTACGCGGTTTCCATCTTGATGTTTATCAGCACGTCAATAACGCTCGCTATCTCGAGTTTCTTGAAGAAGCGCGCTGGGACGGGCTGGAAAACAGTGAAAGCTTTCAGTGGCTGACCGCGCACAACATCGCGTTCGTGGTCGTCAATATCAACATCAACTATCGCCGTCCGGCCGTGCTGGGCGATGTGCTCACCGTGACCAGCCAGGTACAACAGCTAAACGGCAAGAGCGGCGTGTTAAGCCAGGTGGTGACGCTCGATCCAGAAGGGCAGGTGGTGGCTGATGCACTGATCACCTTTGTCTGTATCGATCTGAAAACCCAGAAAGCGCTGCCGCTGGAAGGGGAGCTGCGGGAAAAGCTGGAGTTGATGATCGCGTAGGATTTTGTCTTTTATAAAAGACAAAAGGATTTTTCAGGGATAGAATAATGGACAGGGACTACGTTGTTGAACGTTACCGGACCCGTGACGGGAAAGTGCCGTTTGAGGAGTGGGTAGCCAGAATGAATCGAAGGGATCCGGATACGGTTTTCCGGATCCTTATGCGGATCAACCGCGCAATAAAACGTAATTTTGGCGATTACAGATACCTCAGGGAAGGTGTTTGGGAGATGCGAGTCGACAGTGGCCCCGGCTACAGAATCTATTTTGCAGTAAAGAATCGGCAGGTTTTATTGTTACTTATCGGTGGTGACAAAAAGAGCCAAAAAGCGGATATCAAACTGGCAATAGATTACTGGAAAGATCATCAAATTAAAGGACAATCGAATGAGCGCCACTGAACGAAAATATTCGAGTTCTGTTAGCCATCATGATGCTGTTGTGAAAATGCTACGAGAGAATCCTTCCTACGCTCAGCGTTATTTGCAAACAGCCCTGGAAGAAATCTATGAAGACCAGGGGATCCCTGCCTATCTCATTGCACTCCGCCAGGTTATCGAAGCACGCGGTGGCATCGGAGAAATTTCTGCTAAATCAGGCCTCTCTCGTCAGCAGCTATACCGAACCTTATCAGACAACGGCAACCCAACGCTGACAACGCTGATGAAAGTCACCCGTGCTGCCGGTGTGAAACTGTTCGACAGCACGGTTAAGTAGCCCTATTTAAGCCCGGTCTTTTTCTGCATCGCGGCCATCACGCCGGCTTTATCGGCAAGATAGTGGTTAAGCCCGTTAGCGCGCAGATTACAGGCGGCGCACTGGCCGCAACCGTCGCCTTTGATGCCGTTATAGCAGGTGAGGGTTTCGCTGCGAACCAAATCCAGCTTGCCCCAGTAGTCGGCCAGCGCCCAGGTTTCGGCTTTATCCAGCCACATGAGCGGGGTTTCAAAGCGCGTCTCTTTCGCCATCCCCAGACTGACGGCGTGGTTGAGCGCTTTGACAAACTCATCGCGGCAGTCCGGGTATCCTGAGAAGTCGGTCTCGCATACGCCCGTAATTACCGCTTCGGCTTTTACCTGATAGGCATAAATCGCCGTCAGGGTCAGGAACAGAATATTACGCCCCGGCACAAACGTGTTCGGAATGCCGCTGGCATCGGGTTCGTAGTCCGGTACAGGAATACTGTCCCGGGTGAGGCTGCTGACGGCCAGTTCATTTAACAGCGTAACGTCCAGCACCTTGTGCGCGCGTGCCCCTAGTTTGAGGGCCAGTTCACGGGCAACGTCGATTTCAGCGCGGTGACGCTGGCCATAATCGAAAGTCACACAGTGAACTTCATCATACTGATGAAGGGCCTGAACCAGGCAGGTTGTAGAGTCTTGTCCTCCGCTGAACACGACGACGGCACGTTTCATAAATCATCTCGACTGTTACGGTAAAACCGTTATGTTACCGTCTGGCTACGGCGGCGACCAGCTTCTTCACGATTTGGGGGCGGGTAGCCAGGCTTCGGTAAAATCAAACCAGCCGCGGGTGTTGAGGCGTATGCCGTTTACTCCCGGCGGGGCGCTGATTTGATATTGATAGTTAAAAAGCGGCGTCAGCACCGCATTCTCCATCAGGCGGTTGAAAATGGCTTGCAGACCGGCGTGTCGGTCCCGAGCTTCGGCCTGAGACTGCACCGCATCCAGCGTGGCTTGCAGATGGGCGTAGGCCGGTGCGCTTAAGACGTGCGGCCACAGGGCATCGCAGCGCAGCCACTGCTCAAGCGTATACGCTGGCGCTTCGCCAATCAGCCTGTCCCCCATCATGATGTCTGCATCGGCAAGCTGCTGGCATCCGTCCCACGTCTTGGCGTCGTGGAAGATGACGGTCAGGTCACAACCCTGTTGCGCCAGGTACGCCTTTAACTGGCTGGCCATGGTGTGAAGCTCAACGGGAAGATGGTAAACCAGCGTCAGCGCCTCAGGCAGGGCAACGTCCGTTAAGTCAGGCCATTCGGGGATTGTCCAGCCGGGAAGCAGTTCCCCGGTGGGCGTAATGAGTCCTTCGTTGAGCGGAAGCGTGTGCAGAAGCCTGGAGAGATGGATGATATTGATAAGCCGCTTCGCCTGGATCTCACTCAGACGCGCGCTCTGTTTCAGCGTGAGGTAACAGAAGCCCAGGCTGGTGCTGCTGCTGACCAGCCTCAGGGTTTCAAGCTCATCGGCCTCGCCAATCGCAATTTGCACCGGGTGACGACAGCTGGTGCCCAGCCTGTAATCAAACAGCTGGGGGGTGATCCAGTATTCGATGGCTTTGAGCAGAGGATGGCTCAGGTGGTATTGCTCATGGCTTTCCAGACGAACCAGGTCGGGCTCAAAGGCGGCCAGCCGGAAGGGGCCGCAGCCAAGTTCAGGATAATCGGGATGCGCCAGACGGCTGCAGTAGGTTGCCAGCCTGTGCGCCAGCCAATAGTCCGGTTGATGCAGCATAAATGTCAGACACTGTGGATGCGTTGTTTCGATACGTAAAACGCTCCTGAACAGGGTGCGCAGGGCGGGAAGCGTCAACAGTGCCGTCAGGCTTCGCTGGAGCTGCGCCGTTTCTATTTTATCGCCGTTATGCCAGTGCAGGGTGGAGCGAATGTAGAAATGCCAGCGCAGCCCGTCAGCAGAGACCTCCCAGTGATGCGCGAGATCGCCCGTGGGTTCACTGCTGTTACCGTTAAAACGCGTCAAGCCTGAAAATACCTGTCCCGCCAGATGCTGCTCCGCCCGGCCAGGCAAAAAGCCCGGCTGAAGCGGCTCCAGCGAGCGATAGTAGGGGATGCGCAGCGTCGGCGTGTCGTTTTGCCACTGCCCGCCTAAAAACGGATGCAACAATGATCTCAGCGCTTCAGGAGCAAGCTGGGCCAGCTCCAGCGCGTTATGCTGCTGCCCGCTCTTCAGCGCCTCTTCCATCATCGCATTGCGCAGTGACTCCGGGCTGGCATGGAACGTCAGCTCACCGCGCTTGCCGCGACCAGACCGCGCGTGCCAGCTGAGCCAGCCCGCCTCCTGAGCCTGACGCAGCAGGGTGCGGACATGCCGCTCGCTACAAAAACAGCGGCTGGCAAGCTCACTTATGGTGACCTGCTGTGGAGCGCCAGCGGAAGGTTGCCACAGGCGTTGATACTGGTTAAGACGGTTAAGCTGGCGCATAAGAAACCCGGAACAATAATTTTCATCTATTCACTATTACTTCCGTATATCTCACACGATACTGATGCACAAGTTAATCGCATCACATTTCAGGAGTAATCATGGCCCGCCTCGCTGCATTTGATATGGACGGTACGTTGTTAATGCCGGATCACCGTCTGGGGGAGAAAACGCTGAGTACCCTGAAGCGTCTGCGCGAGCGTGATGTCACCCTGACGTTTGCCACTGGCCGCCACGTGCTGGAGATGCGTCATCTGCTGGGCACGTTTTCCCTGGATGCGTTTTTAATCACGGGTAACGGAACGCGCATTCACACCGTTGAAGGAGAGGTGCTGCACCGCCAGGATCTCAACCCGGAAGTGGCGGATATTGTTCTGCACAGCACGTGGGACACGCAGGCCAGTATCCACGTATTCAACGATCAAGGCTGGTTTACCGGAAGCGAAATCCCCGAATTGTTGCACGCGCATGTTTATAGCGGCTTCAAATACCAGCTTATGGATCTGCGCCGGATCCCCGCCCACGCGGTGACCAAGATTTGCTTCTGTGGCGATCACGACGATCTTTGCCGCTTACGCATTCAGTTAAATGAGGCGCTGGGCGACTGGGCGCACCTGACCTTCTCGGCGGTTGATTGTCTTGAAGTCCTGCCGGTGGGCTGTAACAAAGGTTCAGCCCTGGCGGTGCTCAGCGACCACCTGGGCTTAACGCTGCAGGAGTGTATGGCGTTTGGCGACGCCATGAATGACCGCGAAATGCTGGGCAGCGTTGGGCGCGGCCTGATTATGGGGAATGCGATGCCGCAGCTGATCGCAGAGCTTCCTCATCTGCCGGTTATCGGACACTGCGGCAACGAAGCGGTGTCCCATTTTTTGACGCATTGGCTGGACAACAACAACCTCCCATATTCCCCCGAATAGTGAGACCCTTCCAGCAAGCCAGACCTCGGTCTGGCTTTTTTTTATTTCAGCAGCTGCGCAATCTGCGCTTTCCACGGAGTGATGTCGCCGATGTTGGCCTGTACCCACTCCGCATTGTAGTAGGTCTCAAGGTAGCGCTCGCCGCTGTCGCACAGCAGCGTGACGATAGAGCCGGTACGGCCTTCCTCGCGCATGCGTGCCGCAAGCTGCAGTGCGCCCCACATGTTGCTGCCCGTTGATGCGCCCACCTTGCGGCCGAGCTGCGTCTCCAGCCAGTGCGCGGTGGCGACGCTGGCGGCGTCCGGCACCCGGAGCATTTCGTCGACAACGTCAGGAATGAACGACGGTTCCACGCGCGGGCGGCCAATTCCTTCAATTTTACTGCCCACCGGGCTGCGCAGGCCGGCATCGCGGCTTTGCCAGTAGTCGAGGAACACGGAGTTCTGGGGGTCAACCACCATCAGCTGGGTATCGTAGCCCTGACAGCGAATGTAGCGTCCGATAGTGGCTGACGTGCCGCCCGTACCGGCGCTCATCACAATGTACGACGGAACCGGATGCGGCTCGTGAGTCATCTGGCGGAAAATACTGTCGGCAATGTTGTTATTGCCGCGCCAGTCCGTTGCGCGCTCGGCATAGGTGAACTGGTCCATATAGTGGCCGTTTAGCTCGCGGGCGAGCATTTCAGAGGCGGCATAGATTTCGCAGGCGCTTTCCACAAAATGGCAGCGTCCGCCGTAAAATTCGATCTGCTCGATTTTTCGTTTTGCGGTGCAGGAGGGCATCACGGCGATAAACGGCAGGCCCAGCAGACGAGCGAAATAGGCTTCAGACACCGCCGTTGAACCGGATGAGGATTCAATGATGGTCGTGCCTTCTTTGATCCAGCCGTTGCACAAACCGTATAAAAACAGAGAGCGCGCCAGGCGATGCTTCAGGCTACCGGTAGGATGGGTGCTTTCATCCTTCAGGTAGAGCTGAATACCGTCAAATCCCGGCAGGGGGAGGCGAATCAGGTGGGTATCCGCCGAGCGCTGGTAGTCGGCATTGATTTCGCTGATGGCATGTTTAACCCAGGTGCTATTCATCGTAGTTATCCGTTTGTCATTTTGTGCCCAGCATAGCGAAAAGCACAGAAAAAATTGTTGCTATCTGGCCTTTAAAATAGAATGAAGGGAGAAAAATTTTCTCTATGAGGTGGGTATGCTAGATAAAATTGACCGCAAGCTCCTTTCATTGCTGCAAAGTGACTGTACCCTCTCTTTGCAGGCGCTGGCAGATGCCGTTAATCTGACCACCACACCGTGCTGGAAGCGCCTAAAAAAGCTGGAAGATGACGGCATTCTTCTGGGGCGCGTCGCATTACTCGATCCCGAAAAACTGGGGCTTGGGCTGACGGCATTTGTGCTGATAAAAACCCAACACCACAGCAGCGAGTGGTATTGCCGCTTCGTCACTCAGGTGTCTGAGATGCCCGAGGTGCTCGGCTTCTGGCGTATGGCCGGCGAGTACGACTACCTGATGCGCGTCCAGGTGGCTGACATGAAGCGCTATGATGATTTCTACAAGCGGCTGGTGAACAGCGTCCCGGGCTTGTCGGACGTCACCTCAAGCTTCGCCATGGAACAGATTAAGTACACCACAGCCTTACCTATTGAATAACTTCGTAAAATACCTTCAGGAACAAACCGCGTGCGATTATTTGCCCAATTAAGCTGGTACTTTCGTCGGGAGTGGCAACGCTACCTCGGTGCAGTCGCCCTGCTTATTATCATTGCCATTTTGCAGCTGATCCCGCCGAAGGTGGTGGGCTACGTCGTGGATGGCGTCACTGAACAGCATTACACCACCGCACGGGTGTTGATGTGGGTCGGCACGCTGGTGCTGACGGCGGTCATTGTTTATCTCCTGCGCTACGTCTGGCGCGTGCTGCTGTTTGGTGCGTCCTATCAGCTGGCCGTTGAGCTGCGTGAAGATTTTTACCGCCAGCTAAGCCGACAGCATCCCGAATTTTATCTGCGTCATCGCACCGGTGATCTCATTGCCCGCGCGACCAACGACGTCGATCGCGTGGTCTTTGCCGCCGGGGAAGGGGTGCTGACGCTGGTGGACTCGCTGGTGATGGGCTGTGCGGTGCTGATCGTCATGTCCACGCAGATCAGCTGGCAATTAACCCTGCTCGCCCTGCTGCCGATGCCGATCATGGCGCTGGCGATCAATCGCTACGGCGAACAGCTGCACGAGCGCTTCAAGCTGGCGCAGGCGGCGTTTTCTTCTCTGAACGATCGCACCCAGGAGAGCATGACCAGCATCCGCATGATCAAAGCGTTTGGCCTGGAAGATCGGCAGTCCGCGCTGTTTGCGGCCGATGCTGCAGACACGGGGGCGAAAAACATGCGCGTCGCGCGTATTGATGCGCGATTTGATCCAACGATTTATGTCGCAATCGGCATGGCAAACCTGCTTGCCATTGGCGGCGGGAGCTGGATGGTGGTGCAGGGCACATTGACCCTGGGGCAATTGACCAGCTTTGCGATGTATCTGGGGCTGATGATCTGGCCGATGCTGGCGCTGGCCTGGATGTTTAACATCGTAGAGCGCGGCAGCGCCGCCTACAGCCGCATCCGCGCCATGCTGGCCGAAGCGCCGGTGGTCAATGACGGCAGCGAAGCGGTGCCGGAAGGGCGCGGCGTTATGAACGTCGACGTTCGCAAATTTGTCTATCCGCAAACGGAACATCCGGTGCTGGAGAACGTTAGCTTTACGCTGCGGCCGGGCCAGATGCTGGGCATCTGCGGCCCGACGGGGTCCGGAAAAAGTACCGTGCTCTCTCTGCTTCAGCGCCACTTTGACGTCACCGAGGGCGATATCCGTTTCCATGATATCCCCCTGGCGAACCTGCTGCTGGATGAGTGGCGTGGCCGACTGGCGGTAGTCAGCCAGACGCCGTTTTTATTTTCGGACACCGTGGCGAATAACATTGCGCTTGGTCACCCGTCGGCGACGCAGGAAGAGATCGAACACGTGGCGCGCTTAGCCAGCGTACATGACGATATTTTGCGTCTGCCGCAGGGCTACGAAACGGAAGTCGGGGAACGTGGCGTCATGCTGTCCGGCGGGCAGAAACAGCGAATCTCGATTGCCCGCGCGCTGCTGCTGAATGCTGAAATCCTCATTCTGGATGATGCGCTCTCCGCCGTGGATGGTCGTACCGAGCATCAGATTCTGCATAACCTGCGCCAGTGGGGCGACGGACGCACGGTGATTATCAGCGCCCACCGTTTGTCAGCGCTCACCGAGGCCAGCGAAATTCTGGTCTTACAGCACGGACACATTGCCCAGCGCGGGCAGCATGAAACGCTTGCCGAGCAGCCGGGCTGGTATCGCGATATGTACCGCTATCAACAGCTTGAGGCGGCGCTGGACGATGCGCCGGAACAGGATCAGGAGGCCACCAATGCGTAAGCTCGGAACGATGTGGCCGACGCTCAAACGTCTGCTGGCCTACGGCTCGCCGTGGCGCAAACCGCTCTCCGTGGCCGTGCTTTTACTCTGGATAGCGGCGATTGCTGAGGTGAGCGGGCCGCTGCTCATCAGCTACTTCATCGACAATATGGTCGCCAAAAGCTACCTGCCGCTGGGGCTGGTGGCGGGCTTAGGCGTGGCCTACGTTGGGTTGCAGCTGGCGGCGGCAGGGCTGCACTATGCGCAGTCGCTGCTGTTTAACCGTGCCGCCGTGGGCGTGGTTCAGCAGCTGCGCACGGATGTAATGGACGCGGCACTTCGCCAGCCGCTCAGCGAGTTTGATATCCAGCCGGTCGGGCAGGTGATTTCGCGCGTGACCAACGATACCGAAGTGATCCGCGACCTGTACGTCACCGTGGTCGCGACGGTGTTACGCAGTGCGGCGCTGATCGGCGCGATGCTGGTGGCGATGTTCAGCCTCGACTGGCGCATGGCGCTGGTGGCGATTACCATCTTCCCGGCGGTGCTGATCGTGATGATCATCTACCAGCGCTACAGCACGCCAATCGTGCGTCGGGTGCGCGCCTATCTGGCCGACATTAACGATGGCTTCAACGAAGTGATTAACGGCATGAGCGTCATCCAGCAGTTCCGCCAGCAGGCGCGCTTTGGCGAGCGGATGGGCGAAGCCAGCCGATCGCACTATATGGCGCGTATGCAGACGCTGCGCCTCGACGGCTTCCTGCTGCGTCCGCTGCTCAGCCTTTTCTCTGCGCTGGTGCTTTGCGGTTTACTGATGCTCTTTGGCCTTAGCTCAAGCGGTACGATTGAAGTGGGCGTGCTGTACGCTTTTATTAGCTATCTGGGGCGCCTTAACGAGCCGCTGATCGAGCTCACGACCCAGCAATCGATGCTGCAGCAGGCGGTCGTCGCCGGCGAGCGCGTGTTTGAGCTGATGGACAGGCCGCGCCAGGCCTACGGTCGTGACGAGCGACCTCTGCAAAGCGGCGCCATTGCCTTTGATAACGTCTCGTTTGCCTATCGCGAAGACCGGCTGGTGTTGCAGGACATTACGCTGGATGTCCCGTCGCGCGGTTTCGTGGCGCTGGTGGGACATACGGGAAGCGGCAAGAGCACGCTCGCCAGCCTGTTGATGGGCTACTACCCGGTCACGCAAGGCGAAATCCGCCTCGACGGACGCCCGCTCGCGTCTCTCAGCCACAACGTGTTGCGTAAAGGCGTCGCGATGGTGCAGCAGGATCCGGTCGTCCTGGCCGATACCTTCTACGCCAACGTGACCCTGGGGCGAGACTACTCTCAGGAGCAGGTATGGGAGGTGCTGGAAAAAGTGCAGCTGGCAGACCTGGCGCGCGGGTTTAGCGACGGGATTAATACCCGGCTGGGCGAGCAGGGAAACAACCTCTCCGTTGGGCAAAAGCAGCTTCTCGCGCTGGCGCGGGTGCTGATTGAAACCCCGCAGGTGCTGATTCTGGATGAAGCGACGGCCAGCATTGACTCCGGCACCGAGCAGGCCATCCAGCAGGCGCTGGCCGCGGTACGCGACCATACGACGCTGGTGGTGATTGCCCATCGCCTTTCCACCATTGTCGATGCCGATACCATTCTGGTGCTGCATCGTGGACAAGCCGTAGAGCGCGGGACGCACCGTGAACTGCTGGAAGCCAAAGGGCGCTACTGGCAGATGTATCAGCTTCAGCTGGCGGGCGAAGAGCTCGCGGCCAGCGTGCGCGAGGAAGAGTCGCTCAGCGCCTGATGCACCAAAACAAAGCAACGCGCTAACAGTCATTCCTGTTGGTGCAATACTGAAACGCACCGTGCACCGACATGGTGCGTTTTTTTTCGCCGGTTCGTTAAGGAAGACGGCATAACGCTCGTCGCACCGCTTTTCTCTCTCGTTTTCATTTCTGGCACATCCCTTGCAATACCTTCTGCGTGAGCTGCGGCCATTACCGAATTCTGACTGGAGGGGATCTATGAAGCTGGTTACGGTGGTAATCAAACCATTCAAACTGGAAGACGTGCGTGAAGCATTGTCCTCAATGGGTATTCAGGGACTGACTGTCACCGAAGTGAAAGGCTTTGGTCGTCAGAAGGGTCATGCCGAGCTTTATCGCGGGGCGGAATACAGCGTTAACTTTCTGCCAAAAGTAAAAATTGATGTCGCGATTGCTGACGATCAGCTTGATGAAGTGATTGATGTGATTAGCAAAGCGGCCTACACCGGCAAAATTGGCGACGGCAAAATTTTCGTTGCCGAACTGCAGCGCGTCATTCGCATTCGTACCGGCGAATCTGACGAAGCGGCACTGTAAATAACGCCTGGCACACAGTGATAGGGATCGAGAAAATGAAGATAGCAACACTTAAAACGGGTCTGGGTTCGCTGGCACTGCTGCCGGGCCTGGCGCTGGCTGCTCCTGCCGTGGCAGACAAAGCCGATAACGCCTTTATGATGATCAGCACCGCGCTGGTGCTGTTCATGTCTATCCCGGGCATTGCGCTGTTCTACGGCGGCCTGATCCGCGGCAAAAACGTTCTCTCCATGCTGACGCAGGTTGCCGTGACGTTCGCGCTGGTCTGCGTGCTGTGGGTGGTTTACGGTTACTCGCTGGCCTTCGGTACCGGCAACGCCTTCTTTGGTAACTTCGACTGGGTAATGCTGAAAAATATTGAGCTGACCGCGCTGATGGGCAGCTTCTACCAGTACATCCACGTCGCGTTCCAGGGCTCGTTCGCCTGCATTACCGTCGGGCTGATTGTGGGCGCGCTGGCGGAGCGCATCCGTTTCTCTGCCGTTCTGATCTTCGTGGTGGTCTGGCTGACCCTCTCCTATGTGCCGATTGCGCACATGGTCTGGGGCGGTGGTCTGCTGGCAACGCACGGCGCGCTGGACTTTGCGGGCGGTACCGTTGTCCATATCAACGCCGCGGTAGCGGGCCTGGTGGGCGCATACCTGATTGGCAAACGCGTGGGCTTCGGTAAAGAGGCGTTCAAACCGCATAACCTGCCGATGGTGTTTACCGGTACGGCTATCCTCTACTTTGGCTGGTTCGGCTTCAACGCCGGCTCCGCAAGTGCCGCGAACGAAATCGCCGCGCTGGCGTTCGTGAACACCGTTGTGGCGACGGCGGGTGCAATTCTCTCCTGGGTATTCGGTGAGTGGGCGGTACGCGGTAAACCTTCCCTGCTGGGTGCCTGTTCAGGGGCGATTGCCGGTCTGGTCGGTATCACCCCGGCGTGTGGCTATGTGGGTGTCGGTGGTGCGCTGCTGGTGGGACTGGTCGCGGGCCTGGCAGGTCTGTGGGGCGTCACCGCACTGAAACGCGTGCTGCGCGTGGATGACCCTTGCGATGTGTTCGGCGTCCACGGCGTGTGCGGCATCGTCGGCTGTATCATGACCGGCATCTTCGCCGCGAAATCACTGGGTGGCGTGGGCTACGCAGAAGGTGTCACCATGGTTCATCAGGTGCTGGTGCAGCTGGAAAGTATCGCTATCACCGTGGTGTGGTCTGCCGTTGTCGCCTTCATTGGCTATAAGCTGGCGGATATGACCGTTGGGCTGCGCGTACCGGAAGAGCAGGAGCGCGAAGGTCTGGACGTCAACAGCCACGGCGAGAATGCGTATAACGCCTAATAAAAAGCAAAACGGCAACTTCGGTTGCCGTTTTTAATGTTTATTCCCTCTCCCATGGGAGAGGGGCAGGGTGAGGGCATCAGGCCGCACACTATCACCCGCGATTACGCATTACCCCTTCCTGCACCGTAGAAGCGACCAGCACGCCGTCCTGGGTATAAAACTCTCCACGCACAAACCCGCGAGCGCTCGACGCTGACGTACTCTCCACGCTGTAAAGCAGCCACTCATTCATATTGAACGGACGGTGGAACCACATGGAGTGATCGATGGTTGCGACCTGCATCCCTTTTTCAAGGAAACCAACGCCGTGCGGCTGTAGCGCAACCGGCAGAAAGTTAAAGTCTGACGCGTAGCCCAGCAGATACTGATGCACGCGGAAATCTTCCGGCACGGTGCCATTGGCTCGGATCCAGACCTGACGTTTCGGCTCGGCGGTGTGGCCTTTCATGGGGTTGTGGAACTCAACCGGGCGGATCTCCAGCGGTTTATCGCAGAGAAACTTCTCTTTGACCTGCGGCGGAAGCAGATGCGCCAGCGCGCGGGCGATATCGGTCTCTGATTTGAGTTCGTCCGGCGACGGTGCTGGCGGCATCACTTTCTGATGTTCATACCCCGGTTCCGGCGCCTGGAAAGAGGCGGTCATATAAAAGATAGGCTTACCGTTCTGAACGGCCGCCACGCGGCGTGCGCTGAAGCTGTTACCGTCTCTCAGGACTTCAACGTCATACACGATCGGTTTTGCGCTGTCGCCAGGGCGTAAGAAATAGCTGTGGAATGAGTGCACCAGACGGTCTGCAGGGACGGTCTCCTTTGCAGCGTAGAGCGCTTGTCCAACGACCTGGCCGCCGAAAACCTGACGTAAGCCGAGGTCTTCGCTCTGCCCGCGATAGAGTCCTTCCTCAATTTTTTCCAGATTCAGTAATGTCAGCAGATTGTTCAGTGCCTGACTCATAATTGTCCTCAATAAACGCCGTAGCGAAAGATAGGCAGAGTATAACGCAGAAATGAAAGTGGTCCGATGGGTAGAATAATCTGAATGTCGGCACGTTTTTAGGCATTAATCGGTGATCTGTGCCACACTTAAAAACGTTATGTGATTGAAACGACATCGGATGGGATCGATCCCGCTGGTGCATTGATGATAAGGAGACTTCAATGAAACTCGTGCCCATGCTAAGTGGTGTAGCTATTGCGGTGGCGTTGTCCGCCTGTGCCGGTAAGAGCGCCCAGGTGCCGGTACCAGCTGCAGATCCGAACGGGATTAATACCCTTTCACAGCAATCCATTCAGCAGCCTAACGTTTCCGGTACAATCTGGATTAAACAGAGAGTCGCTCTGCCGCCGGATGCGGTATTAACGGTCACGCTGTCTGATGCTTCCCTGGCGGACGCGCCGTCGAAGGTGCTGGCTCAGCGCGCGGTCCGTACTGAAGGTAAGCAGGCTCCGTTTAGCTTCGTGTTGCCGTATAACCCATCAGACGTGCAGCCGAATGCCCGTATTCTGCTGAGCGCAGCGGTAACCATCAACGGCAAGCTGGTCTTTATCACCGATACGGTCCAGGAAGCGATTAACCACGGTGGAACCAAAATCGACCTGAATCTGGTGCCGGTGCAGCAAACCGAAGTCCCGGTTGCTCCACAGACCAATCAGCCGTCCCTGCCAACCCCACCGACCCAGATGTAACTGTTGCTCTTACCCTCTCCTTCGGGGGAGGGTTTAGTACACCCAGCGGTATTTCTGCAAATCAATCTGTCCTGCGCCCGACACCTGCACACCCTCTGAAAGCAATGCCTGACGCTGACGCTGGCGATCCGGCCCGGTCAGCGAGATAGCGCCATGACGGTTCACCACACGATGCCAGGGCAGCGTACTGCCTTCCGGCAGCCGCTTCAGGACGCCACCGACCTGTCGCGCCGCGCGTGGAGAGCCTGCCAGCCTTGCCACATCACCGTAGGTGGTGACGTAGCCTTCCGGAATCGAGGCCACGATTTGCCATACGCGCTGGGGAAAGGAGTCGTTTTCGTCCATACCTTCACCTGTGGGGATGTTTGGACCGTCATGGTAAACGAAGATCGCCCTGATTGCTGCGCCTGTTTGCGCAAGAAACCAGCATCCGGTTCCTGGTCGCTTGCAATTGGCTCTTCGCACAGGGATAATGCGCCAGCGCGTTGGTTATCAACGCTCTCAATGGGGGCTCTGTTGGTTCTCCCGCAACGCTACTCTGTTCACCAGGTCAGGTCCGGAAGGAAGCAGCCAGGGCAGACGACGTGGGTGCCGGGATGTAGCTGGCAGGGCCCCCACCCATTTGTGGCCTCATCCATCTTTCCTGTTCCCATCTCTTTTTAGCCTTTATTCCACAATAATATAATGCCTATACCGTGTAATATATATTTCATCGCTCTGAAATATTACTGTCATAAACCTGTAATAATAGACTGGCATTTTATAATTGGACGTCTATTTTCGTCAAAATTCAAAAAAATATAGATCTGGATAACAGTGATAACTTCGTGTATTAAATAAAGTACTTATTCCGAAGGGAAGTGACAAACATGGCTACTGCAGTTTTAAATGTTAAAATTGACGAAGCGCTAAAAGAAAGACTCCGCCACTATGCGGAAGTAAATAACGAAAATTTAAGCGTGACCACAGAGAAACTGCTGCTGCTGGCGTTTGAAGCAGTAGAAGAGGCGGGAGTATCGGAAGAGGATATTGATAATCAGCATACGGAAGAAGAGAGTGTTTCTCCTTTTACTCCTAAAGAAATCAAGGCTCTACGTAAACTTCTGAAGAAGAGAAAATGAAACAACAACTGTCAACTGCCAGTGACTACAACGAGGCCTGCGCTCTGTTGCGTTCAGGCTACGTGAAGCATGTACGTCTTGGCTGGAATGTTGGAAGCGATGAGTTCTTTCGTATTGCGTCTGACTGGTGTGATACCGGTGCAAAAATAAAGAAAGACGGTGATAATTTCGTTATTTCCCTGAAAGGTTTCCCCATTCCTCCTCAGCACTAAATCCTGACCAGTGAAAATTGCTGACTGCATATATTACAGTCAGCAGTTTTTATTTTATGATCCAGTTCAAAATTTTAATATTAAACCAGGCGGCGTTTTACTGCTGGCGTATTTGAATTTAGCGCGAGCCATAACGGTTTAATCCGCAGCAATGCCGCTTCCAGCTCCGCTGGCTCCAGCGAAAAGGGCATACGTAAAAAGCGGTCAAACGCCCCCGATAAGCCAAACCGCGTTCCGGTTCCCAGGTTAATCCCGATGATTTCTGCCCGTGCGGCAAGCTGTGTCGCCAGCATGCCAGGAAGTTCGATCCAGTAAGAGAGTCCGCCCTCCGCCTCATGAAACGTCCACTCCGGGAAATGTTCTCGCAGCAGGTTACTGCATCGATCGCGCCGTTCCGCCAGCATCTTGCGGCGAGCGGGCAGAAAACGCTCGCTATTGTCGATAAGCCATAGCGTCGCCAGCTGCTCAAGCAGCGGCGAGCCTAAATCCAGCGTATCGCGCGTCTGGGCGAGCGTGGCGATAGTCCGCGAGGAGGCGCGGATCCAGCCGAGACGCAGCCCGCCCCAGAAGCTTTTTCCGGCAGAGCCTAGCGTAATCACGCTGGCCTGCGGGTTAAACGATGCCAGCGGTGGCGGCGGTGGCGAATCAAACCAGAGATCGACCATCGTTTCATCCACGACCAGCGCCGTGCGGGTCTGGGCTGCTATATCAGCGATTGCCTGACGGGTGGCGATATCCATGCATCGACCGGTTGGGTTGTGAAAATCTGGCATCAGGTAGGCCAGGCGCGGCGCGGTCTGGGCAAGCGTAGCCGCAAAGCCATCCGTATCCCAGCCCGTTTCCGGCAACGACACTCCTACTGGCCGACACTGTGCTCCCTGAATAGCGGCAATCGCCAGCGGATAGGTGGGGTGATCGACCACGACGCGATCCCCCGGTCCGGCCATCATCCGCAGCACCAGCGCGAACCCGCTGACGGCACCGTTGACCACCATCACCTCGTCTGCCCGGGTTGGAAGACCTCGCGCGGTATAGCGCGCAGCGATGGCCTCCCGTAGCGCCGGCAGCCCAAGCTGCTCGTAGCCCGTCAGCGAGAGGTGTTGAGTAATAGCCGTAAGTGCATGGGTGTAAGCCTGGTGGATCTCCGGCCCGGCGCTGAGGGCGGCAGTGGAAAGATCCAGGGCGACGCTCGCTGCGGAAAGGGTGGGAACGGCGCGTGCATCCGGGAGGATGACGCGCGACCCGCTGCCGTGGCGGCTTTCAAGATAACCCTCTTCACGCAGGTGGGCGAGGGCGCTGCTGACGGTGGTCCGGCTCACGTTCAGCGCCGTCGCCAGCTCACGCTCACCCGGCAGGCGCGTATGCAGCGCCAGCCGGCCATCAAGGATTAATAAGCGCAGCGCGTCGGCCAGCTGGCGCCAGAGCGGAGTGCGGGATGAAGTTTGCTGCCAGTGCCCTAAAAGGCGTACCACAGACTGGCTTCCGAAGCGGCGTGATGACATAAGCAGTCCACTATTTAAAAACTGGACATTAATCTTAGTGCCATTTTAGGTCAGGATGAAAGTCGGGTTCACTGGAGAAGATAAAAATGGTACGTCGTCTGCTACAACTTTATGTCGGTTTAGGGCTGTATGGGCTTTCCACCGCGATGTTTATTCGTGCGGATCTGGGGGTCGATCCGTGGGATGTGTTTCACCTTGGCGTGGGAATACAGCTGGGGATGAGCATTGGGACGGTGATCATTTTGACCGGGGCTGCGGTGCTCTTACTGTGGATCCCACTGCGTCAGATGCCCGGTCTTGGCACGATAAGCAACGTGATTTGTATCGGTCTGGCGGCGGATGCCAGCATGGCGCTTATCCCCGAGCTGAGTTCGTTATCCGTGCGCATCGCTTTCCTGGTGTCGGGCATCGTGATGAACGCGATCGCCACCAGCATGTACATCGGGGCCGGTTTCGGGCCTGGTCCGCGCGACGGCCTGATGACCGGCATTCACGCCCGGCTGGGGTGGTCCATTCGCAGCGTGCGCACCTCCATCGAAGTGTCCGTCCTGCTGATTGGGTGCGTGCTGGGTGGCTCGTTTGGGGTGGGAACCGTGGCGTATGCTCTGACCATTGGCCCGCTTATTCAGCTCTGTTTGCCCTGGTTCCGCCAGAAGCCGCGCGGTGAGAAAATGACGCAGCCGGAGCGGGTTGTTTAATTTGCGAAGCGCTCACATGTTTTAACGGCGTCGCTGTGCCAGAATAGACGCTTCGAAAATCGCGATGCCAGAACGCATGAAAGCAATCACTCTTTATGATGTCGCCCTCCTTGCGGGGGTTTCTTATCAGACCGTTTCCCGCGTGATTAACGACGCGGAGCACGTCTCTGCCCGCACGCGGGAAAAGGTGCAGCAGGCAATGGCTGAGCTGCATTACGTTCCCAACCTGCGGGCGCAGCAGCTGGCGGGGAAACGCACCCGTACGCTGGGGCTCATCACCACCGATCTGGCGCTGCACGCGCCTTCGCAAATTGTCTCGGCGGTAAAATCCCGGGCTGCAGGGCAGGGGGCGAGCGTCCTGATTTCCATGGTGGAGCAGCCGCAGCAGTGTCAGGCGGCGCTTCAGGCGCTGCTGGCGCAGCGGGTAGACGCGCTGCTGGTAAATGTGCCGCTTGACGATCCGCACGCCGAAGCGCTCAGGTCGCTGGCGACGCCCGTCCCGGTGCTGTTCCTCGACGTGTCACCGTCAGCGCAGGTAAATAGCCTCGTGTTTAACGCCGAAGAGGGGGCACGCCTGGGCGTTGAGCATCTGCTTTCGCTGGGGCATCAGCATATTGCCCTGCTGAGCGGGCCGGAAAGCTCGGTCTCTGCGCGCGCGCGTCTGGCGGGATGGAAAGCGACGCTGGCGCAGGCGGGTCTCGACGCGGCTGCGGTGGCCTACGGCGACTGGAGCGCGGCCAGCGGCTATGAGAAGGGACATGTGCTGCTCTTGGGGGCGGTACTGCCGGATGCCATTCTGGTGGCGAACGATCAGATGGCGCTTGGGGTAATGCGCGCCTGTGCGGAAAAAGGGATAGCTGTTCCTGGCCAGATATCGGTGGTCGGGTTTGACGATACGGCCGACAGCGCCTGGTTTTCTCCGCCGCTGACGACCATTCGTCAGGCGTTTCGCGAGGCTGGCGAGCGCAGCGTGGAGTGGCTTCTGTCCCCCAGCGGGGGGGAGGAATGCTGGCAGGTTCAGCTGCCGGTAACGCTGGTGACCCGACATTCCAGCGCGCGCCGCACCCCGCAGCAGGCCGAACGCGAGGATCTGGCGCAGCAGCTCAGAAGCCTGGCCCTCCTTGCCGGGCAGCTTGCCCGCAAATAAAACTTTGTGATCGGACTCGCTACCCCGCGATTGCGTGCTTTACCGTCGCCGGGTGCCAGGGCATGTTAACCAAAATTGTGAGCGCTTCGCAAAGAGGTTAATATGCCCAACACTTTATCGCTGACTCTCAGCGCCATTCTGGCCCGACGGGACTGGGAAAACCCGGGTGTCACCCAGTGGAACCGTCTGGAGGCACATGCGCCGTTACACAGCTGGCGTCTTGAACAGCCTGCCCTGGATGATGCTGGATCCGCCAGCAGACGCTACCTCAATGGGGTGTGGCGATTTAACTACTTTCCTGCACCTGAGCAAATCCCGGAGGCGTGGGTAACCGAAGACTGTGCGGACGCCGTTGCGATGCCCGTGCCGTCGAACTGGCAGATGCAGGGGTTTGACACGCCCATCTATACCAACGTCACCTATCCTATCCCCGTTAATCCGCCTTTTGTGCCGCAGGAAAACCCAACCGGCTGTTACTCGCTCACATTTGATGTGGATGACGCGTGGCTTCAGAGCGGGCAGACCCGCATCATCTTTGACGGCGTGAACTCTGCGTTTCATCTGTGGTGCAACGGGCGGTGGATGGGCTATTCCCAGGACAGCAGGCTGCCTGCCGAATTCGATCTCTCGACGGTCCTGCGGCCCGGTGAGAACCGCCTGGCGGTCATGGTGTTGCGCTGGTGCGACGGCAGCTATCTGGAAGATCAGGACATGTGGCGCATGAGCGGTATTTTCCGCGATGTGACGCTGCTGCATAAACCCGAAACGCAGATTGCCGATTATCGCGTGGTGACGGACCTGAATGCGGAGCTGGACCGCGCGGTGCTTAAGGCAGATGTCGCGCTGGCAGGGGCGGGCTTTGCAGACTGCGAGGTGGTCTTTACCCTGTGGCGCAAGGGTGAAAAATGCGCCAGCGTTTCCCGGCGTCCGGGGTCTGCCGTTGTGGACGAGCGCGGCAGCTGGGACGAACGCTTAACGGTGGCGATCCCCATTGACCGCCCCGCGCTCTGGAGTGCTGAAACGCCGGAACTGTATCGCCTGACGATGGCGCTTCTCGGCCCGCAGGGTGAGGTGCTGGAGGTTGAGGCGTGCGATGTGGGCTTCCGCCGCGTTGACATCAGCAACGGCCTGCTGAAGCTTAACGGTAAGCCGCTGCTGATCCGCGGGGTTAACCGACACGAGCATCACCCGGAAAACGGTCAGGTGATGGACGAGGCGACCATGCGTCGCGACATCGAAATCATGAAGCAGCATAACTTCAACGCCGTTCGTTGCTCGCACTACCCGAACCATCCGCTGTGGTACCGGCTTTGCGATCGCTACGGGCTGTACGTCGTTGACGAAGCCAATATTGAAACCCACGGCATGGTGCCGATGAGCCGCCTCGCTGACGATCCACGCTGGCTGCCCGCCATGAGTGAGCGCGTAACCCGCATGGTGCAGCGCGATCGCAATCATCCCTCAATTATCATCTGGTCGCTGGGTAACGAGTCCGGCCACGGCGCGAATCATGATGCGCTGTACCGCTGGCTGAAAACCACCGATCCCACGCGCCCGGTACAGTACGAAGGCGGCGGGGCGAATACGGCGGCGACCGATATTGTTTGCCCGATGTACGCCCGGGTCGATTGGGATCAGCCTTTCCCGGCGGTGCCTAAATGGTCAATCAAGAAATGGATCGGCATGCCCGACGAAACGCGTCCGCTGATCCTCTGTGAATACGCCCACGCGATGGGAAACAGCTTCGGCGGGTTTGCGAAATACTGGCAGGCGTTTCGCAGCCATCCTCGCCTGCAGGGTGGGTTTGTCTGGGACTGGGTCGATCAGGCACTGACGAAGAAAGACGAAAAGGGCAACGCGTTCTGGGCCTACGGCGGGGACTTTGGCGATACGCCGAACGATCGCCAGTTCTGCCTCAATGGCCTGGTCTTCCCCGATCGCACGCCGCATCCGGCGCTGTACGAGGCGCAGCGCGCCCAGCAGTTCTTTACCTTTACGCTGGTCAGTACCTCTCCGCTGGTGATTGAGGTGCAAAGCGGCTACCTGTTCCGCCCTACCGATAACGAAGTGCTGAGCTGGACGGTTGCCCGGGATGGGAAGGTACTGGCTTCGGGCGAGGTGACGCTGGCGATAGCCCCTGAAGGCGTTCAGCGTCTGGAGATCGCTCTGCCGGAATTGAAAGCCGAGCCGGGGGAAGTCTGGCTGAATGTTGAAGTGCGCCAGCCGCGGGCAACGCCGTGGTCACCGGCTGGCCATCGCTGCGCGTGGGAGCAGTGGACGCTTCCGGCCCCACTCTTTATTGCACCGCCAGCCTCTACGGGCGAGCCGCCGGTTTTAACGCAAAACGACCGCATCCTGGCGATCGCGCATCGTCAACAGCGCTGGCAGTTCGATCGCGCATCCGGATACCTGACTCAATGGTGGCGAAATGGCGTTGAAACGCTGCTTTCACCCGTGACGGATAACGTCAGCCGCGCGCCGCTGGACAACGACATTGGGGTGAGCGAAGCGACGCGCATCGATCCAAACGCGTGGGTTGAACGCTGGAAAGCGGCGGGCATGTACGATCTCACCTCGCGCATGCTGCACTGTGAGGCAGAGCAGCATGCGCGTGAGGTGGTGGTTACCACGCTTAATGTCCTGGAGCATCGCGGCAGGGCGCTGTTCCTGAGCCGTAAAATCTGGCGGGTGGACGAGCAGGGGGTTCTGCATGGCGACATTCAGGTCGATATTGCGTCTGATATCCCGGAGCCCGCGCGCATTGGCCTGAGCGTTCATCTCGCTGAAACGCCAGAAAAGGTTGACTGGCTGGGGCTGGGGCCGCATGAAAACTACCCGGACAGAAAGCTGGCGGCGCAGCAGGGGCGCTGGACACTCCCCCTGGCAGACATGCACACGCCGTATATCTTCCCGACGGAAAATGGTTTGCGCTGCGATACCCGCAAACTTGTGCTGGGTGCGCATCAGCTGAATGGCGCGTTCCATTTCTCAGTGGGCCGCTATAGCCAGCAGCAGCTGCGTGAGACAACCCATCACCATCTGCTGCGGGAAGAGCCGGGGTGCTGGCTCAACCTCGATGCGTTTCATATGGGGGTGGGCGGCGATGACTCCTGGAGCCCCAGCGTTTCACCGGAATTTATCCTGCAGACGCGCCAGCTTCGTTATACCTTTAGCTGGCAGCAGACTCTTACCTGACCAGAGAGGCGGCCACCGGGCGTGGCCGCCTGCTTACCCCAGAATGCCGCTCAGGCCATGCAGGCTCATGTAAATCCCTACCACGATAATCAGCGCGGCGGAGATCCACGGCGCTTTGCGGGAAAGTTCGCTGAATCCGGGCCAGCGTTTTGTCGCGTGCTTAAGGCTTAAGGCGGCAATCGCGCCGGAAGCGACCAGCGTTAATGCCAGACCGATGCTGAAGCTGAATACCAGCGTCGCGCCGAGCGCAAAATGCTTCAGCTGCAGGCAGATCAGCAGAACGGTGATGGACGCCGGGCAAGGGATAAGCCCGCCGGTCAGGCCAAACATCGCGATCTGTCCTGTCGTCACGTTTTGTCCGTTGAAACGCCGGTTGATATCCTGCGCGTGCGCGCGCTGGTGGGCGTCCTGCCACTCCTCTTCAACCAGCGGGTGTTCATGGTGATGGTGATGATCATGGTGGTGGTCATGATCATGGTCATGATGGTTGTGGCAATCGTGATGATGATCGTGTGGCCGGCTCTCTTTCCAGGTTCGCCACGCCATCCACAGGGCGATTGCAACGATCAACACCCCGGAGATCAGCTGGAACCAGGGTTCGGACGTATGTGCGTCCCAGCCGCGGCCAAACCATAGTCCTGCCATGGCAATGATCCAGACTACCGCCGTATGGGAAAGCGTAGCCGCCAGACCGAGCAGCACCGCCTGCTTCAGCGTGCCGCGGATAGCCACGATAAAGGCAGCCATCATTGTTTTTGAGTGGCCCGGCTCCAGGCCATGCAGCGCACCGAGCAGGATAGCGCTGGGAACAAACAGCCAGGCATTACCCTGCTGCAGGAGTGAAGCAAAATCGTTCATTGAAATTTCCAGTATGGAAAGCGTGCGCAAATAGTACTCCCCCCCAGTAGCCTAATACTACCCCCCAGTAGAAAAATACTCAGGGGGAGTAGAGCGTGATATGCTTTAAAAGCCAAAACTGAGGGAGACAGAGATGTCACATACCGTTCGCGATAAGAAGATGTTATTGACTCGCCTGAAGAAAATTCAGGGGCAGAGCACCGCGCTGGAGAAAATGCTCAACAGCGATCACGAATGTGCCGAGGTGTTACAGCAGCTGGCGGCGATCCGTGGCGCGGTCAATGGCATGATGATGCAGGTGATTGAAGGGCATCTTACCGATCATGTCGTGAAAGAGCCCGAAGAGGCGCAGCGTGAAGCCGATCTTGGCGTCGTGCTGCAGGTGATCAAATCCTATCTTAAGTAGAGCGCGTGGCGAGGTTGTTCTCTGCCCAAAGGATAAATTCCGTCCTGGGCAGCGCCTTACTGTAGAACCACCCCTGCCCATACTGCACGCCGTGGCGGTGCAGCCAGGTAAGCTGCCCTTCGGTCTCCACGCCTTCCGCCACCATTGCCAGCTGCAGCGACTTCGCCATTTCGATAATGTGCGGCGTTACGTTTTTGTACTCCAGTGCATCCACGAACGATTTGTCAATTTTTAGCGTGTCGACATCGAGATGCTGCAGATAGCTGAGGCTGGAATAGCCCGTGCCAAAATCATCAATGTAGACAGGGTGGCCCGAACGGCGAAACGCGGCGATAGCCGGCGCGCTGATTTTGGGGTCGGCAAAGCCACGCTCGGTTAACTCAAGGGCGATTTGTCGGGGATGAATCTGCCACTTATTCAGGAGTTGGCTCAGTAAAGGCGGCAGATTACCGGAGGTCAAATCGGCCGGGGCGAGGTTGATGGAGATATGCTGATCGGGGTGGAGCTGTAGCCAGTGGCCCATATCTTCAAACACTTTTTCCATAACTAACTGCGTCAGCTGCGAGATGAGGCCGGTTTGCTCGGCAAGCGGCACAAATATATCAGGCGAGAGACTGCTTCCGTCTGGCTGGGGCCAGCGCGCAAGCGCTTCCGCACCCACGATTTTTCCACTGCACAGCGCCACGATGGGCTGATAGTGAACCACAAAATCGCGGCTGTTAATGGCGTCCAGCAGGCGATTGCGCGGCGACTGAATACGTCGCAGGATCCGCAGGACAAACAGTGCCGCCAGCAGGCTTATCAGGACGCCAAACGGCAGCCAGAAAAGCAGCTGTCGGTGCCAGCTTTCAGCCAGAGGGGTGAGCGCTGCCCACGTGACGACAGTAAATCCAAGCTCAGGGACTGGCTTCATGACGTACATGGAGCCCTTGTACTGAACGCTGGAGACGCCTCGATCGTTGATCCGATCGCGGATATGCGGATCAAGCGTGTTACTGCTGGCGAAAATAAGATGCGTTGCGCTTCCCACCAGAGCGGCATCAATGGCAATCGCCCCGAAAGGGATCACATCCACAAGCGAGACAGGATCGACCAGAACAAGGTAATGGCCCTTCCCGAGCACGGCCATATAGCGGTGAAAGCCAAGATCGTTCTGTGCGGTAAGCCACGCGCTGTAGCCATCTTCGGTGATACGCATGGGGGGAGGATAAGCGGCGGATTTACTGGCCTGCTCAAGCGAAGAGCAGAGGGGTTTGAGGTTGTCGATATAGATCACCTCCTGGATATAGCGCCACGAGAACGCGACCCGACGTATTTCCCTCAAATGCAGCGGACTACAGGGAACGCCCTTAAATCCCTGCAGGTGATTTAACGCTTCTTTAGCCTGATCCACGACTCTGTCGGTGCGCATCAGCACCCGAGAAGCATAGCTATCCAGCGCATCAACAAATTTCTCTTCTGCCTGGCGATGGGCAAGCCAGATGCTGAGGCAAATGGGAACCAGCACGGAAAAGATAAGTACGCCAGTCACCAGACTGACCAGATGTCGGGTTTTCATGCTGTCGTTTCCTTTCTCATATGCCCGAATCCGGACGCTGAGTTTCCTGCCTGAAGAGAAAGATTTTACCGCGAAATGAAATAGTTATAGCACGTGGGGGCAGGGTTTTCATGTTATCTAAAGCAAATTAGAAAATATCCTCAGGAGAGAGAGGGTTGTTTTTTCAACCTTGCCTGGATATTATTTTGTTATGTTATAACAAAACACAAAGGGTTTATGATGAAACCAAACATCCATCCAGCGTATCGCACCGTGGTATTCCACGACACCAGTGCCAATGAATACTTTAAAGTGGGTTCAACCATTAAAACCGACCGCGAAATTGAGCTCGACGGTGAAACGTATCCGTACATCACTATCGAGGTTTCTTCAAAATCGCATCCGTTTTATACCGGTAAGCAAAAAACGTTTTCCACGGATGGCAGCGCAGCGCGCTTCCGCAAGCGTTTTGGCGGTTTTCTTAATGCGAAGCGGGGCTAACCATGCAGGTGCTTAACTCATTGCGCAGCGCAAAACAGCGTCACCCGGATTGCCAGATAGTCAAACGCAAGGGACGCTTATACGTGATTTGCAAATCCAATCCGCGTTTTAAGGCGGTGCAGGGACGTAAAAAAAGACGCTAGACGCGCGTTTCTCGCCAGCTTTCCAGGGATCTTTTCTGTTTGCCATCGGCAGTAAAATTGTCGGTGGCAAGCCAGCTTTCAAAGGCGCTCGCCAGCGCCGGCCACTCTTTGTCGAGAATCGAAAACCAGTCGGTATCCCGGTTACGGCCTTTTATGACCAGCGCCTGGCGAAAACGGCCTTCAAACTGAAAGCCCAGACGCAGTGCCGCTTTGCGTGATGGTTCGTTCAGGCTGTTGCACTTCCATTCATATCGCCGGTAGCCCAGGGTATCGAACGCGTACCGCATCAGCAGATATTGCGCTTCTGTTGACATGGGCGTGCGGCTTAACAGCACGGAGAAGTGAACGTGTCCCACTTCCACAACGCCGTTTTTAGGATCGATCCGCATCAGGGCCAGCGTCCCGACCGGGGCCTGGGTCTGATTATCGATAACGGTAAAGTGCATCGGGTCAGATAACTCACACACGCTTGCCACCCATTCGGCAAACTCAGCGGCCGTGGCATCGGGTTCACGCAGAAGCCACGTCCAGCTCCGGGTGTCTCCGGCCAGAGCATAGGCGGAGAACAGCGCCCCGGCATGCTCCACGCGCAGCGGTTCAAGCCGACAATAATGCCCCTGCAGTACCACCCGGGACGGATGAGGGCGAGGCTGCCAGTCGGTAAGGGCTTCGCCCACAGGTTGTCCAAACTCATTGAATGTCTTCATCTTTATTTCCGTGACGTTGAGAAGAGTTCCAGATTAGAAAATTACTGGTTCCTTAAAAAGAACCACTCAGCTATGTTTTGGTGGTACCACAAGGAGATGAGATGAACATACCGGGCGATGAACTTTATACCTTGCTCCATGCTGCGCTTAAAACGCGTGGGGAAGAGACGCTCCAGCGCGCGCTCTATCTCGCTTTGCGGGAGGCCATACTGGGCGGAAGGCTTCGGTCCGGCAGCCAGCTGTCCGGCTCGCGAACGCTGGCGCAGCAGCTTTCCGTTTCACGGAACACCGTCAATGCGGCGCTGGACCAGCTCACGCTCGAAGGCTATTTGCTGCGTAACCGTCAGGGGACGCGGGTGGCGCAATTCGCCCATCGTGCCAGCCCGCGGGTTCTGACCGATCCTGAGGTCAGGCTGGCAAAACGTGTCGTTCAGCTGCCTGCGCCTGTGCCGCGCGACACCCCGGTGATGGCCTTTACGCCGGGAACGCCCGCCATCAACTATTTCCCCTTGCCGCTGTGGCGGCGATTGTACGATCGCGTCCTGCGGGAGGAGGGGAGCGCTCTGCTGGGCTATGGCGACCCGGCCGGTGAGCCGTCGCTGCGGGCAGCCATCGCCCGTCACCTTGCGCTTTCTCGCGGCATTGACTGCGACGCCAGCCAGATTGTGATAACCGAAGGGGCGCTGGAGGGCGTCAATCTGTGCACGATGCTGTTAAGCGAGCCGGGGGATGTCGCCTGGGTGGAAAATCCCGGCTACAGCGGAGCCAAAAGCGCCTTCGTCAAAACCGGCCTTGCGATGATCGGCATACCGGTGGATGACGAGGGAATGTGCTGGGAAGGGCTGCATGCGCCTTCACCTGCGCTCGTTTTCACTTCGCCGTCGCATCAGTTTCCTTACGGGAGCGTGCTCAGCGCGCGGCGGCGTCTGGCGCTGCTGGAACTGGCCCGCCAGCACAAGGCGTGGATCATTGAGGACGATTATGACAGCGAGTTCCGCTATGTCGGCGAGCCCGTACCGGCGATGCTGGGCATGGTTAACAATGCGCCCGTTGTGTATCTGGGGACGTTTAGTAAAACGCTGTTTCCGTCGCTCCGAATGGGGTTCATGGTGTTACCGCCAGCGCTGGCGAAAGCAGCGCGTCCTGCTATCGGCTCGCTGCTGCGCGGCGGGCATCGCGCAGAACAGCGCACCCTGGCGCTGTTTATCGAGGAGGGGCACTATGCCCGTCATCTTGCCGCCATGCGTCGCCTGTATCGTAAGCGTTACCGCCAGCTGCGGGAGGTGCTGAGCGCAGAGCTTTATACTCCGCACCGTGTTCTTGCCGGTGAAGGGGGAATGCACCTGACATTGGCGATTGACGGTATCGACGACCAGCGGCTGGTGGAGAAAGCGAGGGCATTTCAGCTGGCACCTGCTGCGCTGAGCGGCTATTACCTGGAGACGAAGCAGGGGCAAACCGGCCTGGTTTTAGGTTACGGCAACACCTCTGCTTCGCAGTTTGCACCGGGTATCCGACGCCTGCAGGCGTTAATTACGCAGCAGCAGGGCGGGAAAGGGTAAAAACATCATAAAAAGAGAGCTGGCCTTTCGTTGCGACCATTTTCTGCAGCTTCTCTTTGTGCACGGTTTCGACAGCCGGAGAGTGCAGGATGCTGTCGATAAGCTCATTTGGCACAAAACGCGTGTTGTACCATTCGCCGTTGTAGCATACCCGGAAATCGAGGACGTCGATATCTTCGTAACGGTAGCGGGGATTCACGTCGAAAAAGAAAAAGGCGTTAAACACGACAAACAGCACCACCAGCAGCCAGACGGAGTCCACCAGCGTTTCGGACTTCAGCATGACAATCAGCGTCGCCAGCCAGGCGGCATACATGGCAACAAACAGCCCGGGATGTTTGCGGATAAAGCTAATGCTAAAGCGCGGGCGATTGTCTCGCTTTTCGCGGTGGTTAAGATCGTCGATGGTGGCGGTAAGCAGGCGCTGTATCTCGGTCATTTTTGGCCTTTTGAGAGTTGACAATACAGGGTATCTGCCAATTTTAGGGGAGCCATCCGGCTGAAAAAAGTAACAGTCGGGCGCTAAAAGACCATAACAGTTGGCTCCCCGGATTGTTACAGCGTTTTGATGATTTTCGCCGGGTTGCCGCCCACGACGACGTTAGCCGGCACGTCTTTCGTCACGACGGCACCGGAAGCCACAACCACATTATCCCCGATGGTGACGCCTGGGTTAATGACCGCACGTCCACCAATCCAGACATTATTGCCAATGGTGACGGGCTTACCAAACTCCACTCCGCTGTTACGTTCTTGCGCATCCAGCGGATGGGTGGCCGTATAAATATGAACGCCCGGCGCGAGCATGCAGTTGTCGCCAATATGTACAGGGCAGACATCCAGCATTACGCAATCGAAGTTGGCGTAAAAGTCTTTGCCCAGATAAATGTTATATCCATAGTCACAGCGGAAGCTCGGCTCAATATACGCCCCTTCGCTTTGTCCCAGCAGTTCCGCCAGAATGTTCTGGCGTTCTGTTTTTTCGTCAGGCGCGGTGTGGTTATAGCGGTGAAGCAGATGGCGCGCCCGAAGCCGGTCGGCGCGTAACGTCTCATCACCAGGGCGGTAATGTTCACCTGAAATCATCTTCTGTTTTTCTATGCTCATCGGAAACCTCTCTGGATGTTATTCCTGAAGGGTAATCGCAACAGGCGTTAAGGGGAACGTTCCCGGGAGGCCGATGTGACCACAGTCACAACATTGTTGCTGATGAGCGCGTTTAACACGGAGACCTGGCTTTCGCGCAGGGAGCATAACGGGACAGGTGAATACAGCTTATAACGTGGCGTAGAACCTCTACAGACACACTTCAAAGATTAACGGACAAATTTCCATACAGAAGTAGGGATTTTGTCATACAGCTTATTCATCGTTAGCTCTGCAAGGCGATGGTCAGCGGCTGAATAAAATACCGCCAGTTCATTATCAGAAAGCTCGTATTTATTCTTTTCAATGACGCGTTCAAGGGTGTCAATTGACTGACAACGTCGTAAGCGCATCAAATAATCGATTTTTGTGAGTGGTTTATCAGACATAAATTCACCTTAGTAATTGTAATAATTTTAACAGGAAAGACTAACCGGGTTAGCTCTGCTCACGTTGACGAAACAGCGGAATAGCCGGTTTCCCGATTTACGCCATTTTTGCAAATCCTGAGTGTTAATGCCGTAACTGCTGAACAACATAAAGGTGTCGTCCAGGTATTCATCAATTTGCTCAATGAGCTTATTATCTTCATTGTACTTAATTTTATAATTAAGTGCGAAGGTAGCGATATGCTCTATCAGCTCATTCAACTGTAAATTGATGGCAGACGTTGGGTCATTTACCCAGCCATGGTTGCTTTCATCAAGATTGGCAAGGCAGTCATGGTACAAGGATTCGCAGAGAAATTTCAACTGCGCGATATCATGCCTTTTTGGCGAGTACTCGTCCATAGCGCATCCCCTTCTGAGTGATTTCTTACTCACCGAACATCATTGTCGGGATGGATACATCTGACTTAGCTACATGAGCGCTGTGTTCCTGATAACCTAACTATAAGCCACTCCTTCCTGGATTTCACCGCGCTATTACGAAAAATTACAAATAAAACCGCAGGCTGCGAGCGTCTACGCAAATGTTCATCCGAAACTGAACTTTTTTATCAGGATTAACGGTAGTTTTTTCGCTTCCTTACATTTCATTGGCTTAGCTTACAGCCATAAGAAAAGTTCACATCCGGAGTTCCGTTTGTCTTAACTTTTAATTAGGAATATTCCTAACAACTTAAGCAGGGAAATAGATTTAAAAAAATCCTGAGTTCACCTATTAAGTTATCAGTTAAATATGATATGTCTGTTTAAGATGACAGAAAATAAATAGGACCTCAATAAGCTTATTTTATGATTTTTTCTGAAAATGAAAAAGGCCGCAAATGCGGCCTTTTTATTATATGAAACCGGTATCAGTGAGGTTCTACCGAATGACTGTGCTCAACATCTTCATTCTTCCGGCTGAAGCGGCGGCGCACCACCACGAAGAACACCGGGACGAAGAAGATAGCCAGTACGGTCGCGGTGATCATACCGCCCATTACACCTGTACCGACCGCGTTCTGCGCACCGGAGCCTGCACCGGAGCTAATAACCAGCGGCATTACGCCGAGGATGAACGCCAGAGAGGTCATCAGGATTGGACGCAGACGCATACGCACCGCTTCCAGCGTCGCCTCAATAAGGCCTTTACCCTCTTTCTCCATCAGATCTTTGGCGAATTCAACGATAAGTATCGCGTTCTTCGCCGACAAGCCAATGGTTGTCAGCAGGCCTACCTGGAAGTACACGTCGTTGGTCAATCCACGGAACGTTGCCGCAAGCAGCGCACCAATAACCCCGAGTGGAACCACCAGCATAACGGAGAACGGAATTGACCAGCTCTCGTACAGCGCCGCCAGACACAGGAAGACCACAATCAGTGAAATGGCGTACAGGGCAGGGGCCTGGTTTCCGGACAGACGTTCCTGATAGGACATACCAGTCCAGTCATAGCCGATACCCGCAGGCAGTTTGCTGGCCAGCTCTTCCATCAGGTTCATGGCTTCACCGGTGCTTCGGCCTGGTGCGGCCTGACCCAGGATTTCCATCGACGGCAGACCGTTGTAACGTTCCAGACGCGGAGAGCCGTATTCCCAGTGTGACGTTGAGAAGGATGAGAACGGCACCATTTGACCGTTGCTGCCGCGAACGTACCAGTTGTTAATATCGTTCGGCAACATACGGTACTGCGCTTCGGACATGACGTACACTTTCTTCACGCGACCACGGTCGATGAAGTCGTTGACGTAGCTACCGCCCCAGGCCGCGCCCAGCGTGGTATTGATGTCGCTGATGGACACGCCCAGCGCCTGCGCTTTTTCCTGATCGATGTTGATCTTATACTGCGGCGTATCTTCCAGTCCGTTTGGACGTACGCCGACCAGCAGGTCAGGGTGTTTAGCCACTTCGCCGAACAGCTGGTTACGCGCCTGCGTCAGTTTCTCGTGACCCAGACCGCCCTGGTCGATCAGCTGGAAGTCGAAGCCGGTCGCCGTACCCAGTTCAACAATCGCTGGCAGGTTAAAGGCGAAGACCATCGCATCTTTAATCTGCGAGAAGGTGCCCATGGCACGGCCCGTGATCGCTTCAACTTTATTCTCATCGCCCGGACGATCCGCCCAGTCTTTCAAAGAAACGAAGGCGATACCGGTGTTCTGACCACGACCCGCAAAGCCAAAGCCGTTAACCGCAAACACGGATTCAACGTTCGCTTTCTCTTTGGTGAGATAGTAGTCCGTCACTTCGTCCAGCACCTTCTGGGTACGCTCTTGCGACGCCCCTGCCGGAAGCTGTGCCATCGTCAGGAACACGCCCTGGTCTTCATCTGGCAGGAACGAGCTTGGAAGACGAACGAACAGGAACGCCATCCCCACTACGATGATGATATAGAGCAGCAGATAACGACCGGTGCTGCGCAGGATATTGCCCACGCTGTCGGTGTAGTGGTGCGCGCTCTTATCAAACATGCGGTTAAACCAGCCGAAGAACCCTTTATGCTCGCCGTGACCGCCTTTCTGAACCGGCTTCAGCATGGTGGCACACAGCGCTGGCGTCAGGATTAACGCTACCAGTACCGACAGCGCCATCGCGGAGACGATGGTAATGGAGAACTGGCGGTAAATCGCACCCGTAGAGCCCCCGAAGAAGGCCATCGGGATAAATACCGCGGACAGCACCATCGCAATACCGACCAGCGCGCCCTGGATCTGGCCCATAGATTTACGGGTGGCTTCCTTCGGCGGTAAACCTTCTTCCGCCATCACGCGCTCGACGTTTTCTACCACCACGATGGCGTCATCCACCAGCAGGCCGATGGCGAGCACCATCCCGAACATCGTCAGGGTGTTTATCGAGAACCCAAAGGCTGCAAGGATGGCGAAGGTCCCCAGCAGAACGACCGGCACGGCGATGGTTGGGATCAGCGTCGCGCGGAAGTTTTGCAGGAACAGATACATCACCAGGAACACCAGGATGATCGCTTCTACCAGCGTTTTAACCACTTCGTGAATCGAAATTTTAACGAACGGCGTAGTGTCATACGGATAAACGATTTTCAGGCCTGACGGGAAGAACGGTTCCATCTTCTTCAGTTCCGCACGGATCGCCGTCGCGGTGTCCAGGGCGTTCGCGCCTGTCGCCAGTTTGATACCCAGACCGGACGCCGGTTTACCGTTAAACTTCGCGATGATGTCGTAGTTCTCACCACCCAGCTCAACCCTGGCCACGTCGCGCAGACGAACCTGCGAACCGTCCTGGTTCACCTTCAGCAGAATTTTGCTGAACTCATCGGCGGAGGTCAGACGGGTTTGCGCGATAATGGACGCGTTAAGCTGCTGGCCTTTCACCGGCGGCGTACCGCCTAGCTGACCGGCTGCCACCTGGGCGTTCTGCGCTTTAATCGCGTTAATCACGTCAACCGGCGTCAGCTGGAAGTTGTTCAGTTTGTTCGGATCCATCCAGATACGCATCGCGTACTGGGAACCGAACAGCTGAACGTCACCCACACCGGACGTACGGCTGATGGCGTCCTTCATGTTAGCGCCCACGTAGTCGGAAATATCCTCCTGCGTCATGGTGCCGTTGGTGTTAATCACGCCGACAACCATCAGGAAGCTGCTGGACGATTTCTCGACGCTCACACCCTGCTGTTGCACTTCCTGCGGCAGAAGAGGCATTGCCAGCTGCAGTTTGTTCTGCACCTGAACCTGCGCAATGTCCGCATCCGTACCGGATTCAAAGGTCAGGGTGATCTGAACCGTACCGGTGGAGTCACTGTTTGAGGACATGTACATCAGGTTATCGATACCGTTCATGTTCTGTTCGATAACCTGAGTCACGGTATCCTGCACCGTTTTCGCATCAGCCCCCGGGTAGGTTGCGGAGATCGTTACCGCCGGTGGCGCAATCGTTGGATATTGCGCAACAGGCAGCTTCAGGATCGCAAGTCCCCCGGCCAGCATGATGATAATGGCGATCACCCACGCAAATATGGGGCGATCGATAAAGAAATTAGGCATGTCTTAACGGCTCCTGTTTAAGTTAAGACTTGGTTTGTTCTGACTGGCCAGCGGCCGAAGCTTGTTGTTTATCGTCAGATGTCACTTCCTGTGCTTTTACCTGCGCGCCAGGACGTACTTTTTGCAAACCAGTAACAATCACGCGATCGCCATCTTTCAGACCTTCCGTCACCAGCCATTTATCGCCAATCGCCTGCGTGGCGGTGATATTGCGCGTTTCGACTTTGTTATCTGCCCCAACAACCAGTGCGCTCGCATCGCCGCGTGGCGTACGGGTCACACCCTGCTGTGGAACAAGAAGTGCGGTTGGATTCGTTCCTTCTTCCAGACGCGCGCGAACGAACATACCTGGCAGCAGATTTTTGTCAGGGTTCGGGAAAATCGCACGTAAGGTGATGGAACCGGTGGTCTGGTCGACCGTCACATCGGAGAATTCCAGAGTACCTTCCTGCGGGAACTTGATACCGTCGTTGGTAACCAGCTCCACTTTGGCTTTGCCGTTTTCCTGTTTCAGGGTGCCGTTAGCCAGCTCCTGTTTCAGGCGCAGGAAATCGTTGCTGGACTGCGTCACGTCAACGTAGATCGGATCAAGCTGCTGCACGGTAGCCAGCGCAGTGGTCTGCCCGTTCTGCACCAGCGCCCCTTCCGTCACGGCAGATTTACCAATACGACCGCTGATAGGGGAGGTCACTTTGGTATAGGCCAGGTTAATGCGTGCAGTTTCGACAGCCGCTTTGGCTGCTACCACGGCCGCGTTAGCCTGCTGGGCATCTGCCAGCGCGGTATCGTAATCCTGTTGACTGATGTACTTCGTGCCGAGCAGTTTCTGATAGCGGTTCAGCGTCAGCTGAGCGATTTTTGCCGCCGCTTGTGCTTTAGCCAGGTCACCTTTCGCGCTTTCATAAGAAGCCTGATAGGTCGCGGGATCAATCTGATACAGAGACTCACCGGCCTTCACATCGCCGCCTTCGGTAAAGTTACGTTTCAGGATAATGCCGCTAACCTGAGGACGCACTTCCGCAATGCGGTAAGCGTTTGTACGGCCTGGTAATTCTGTGGTGATCTGTAGAGGTTCAGATTTGAGTGTCACAACGCCGACTTCTGGCGCCTGCTGAGCTCCTTGTTGAGCCGGTTTGTCGTCACATCCTGTAAGCGCTAAGCTGCCTGAGAGCATCAGAACGACCGCCAGAGGCGTTAACCCTCTGTTTTTGTTCATATGTAAACCTCGAGTGTCCGATTTCAAATTGATCAAGGGTCCTGAGTCTAAAAACCCATTGCTGCGTTTATATTATCGTCATGCTATGGTACATACATTCACAAATGTATGTAAATCTGACTCCTGTAAATTCACCCACCTATGGCACGAAAAACTAAACAACAAGCGCTGGAAACCCGACAACACATTCTGGATGTGGCGATACGTTTGTTCTCTCAGCAGGGTGTTTCTTCTACCTCGCTGGCGCAAATTGCTCAGGCTGCCGGTGTGACGCGGGGAGCGATTTACTGGCATTTTAAAGATAAGTCAGATCTGTTCAGTGAAATCTGGGAGCTTTCAGAGTCCAGCATTAGCGATCTCGAGAGTGAGTATCGGGCAAAATTCCCTGACGATCCACTCTCAGTATTAAGAGAAATATTAGTATATATCCTTGAAGCAACGGTAGTTGAAGAGCGTCGCAGATTAATGATGGAAATTATCTTTCATAAATGTGAGTTCGTGGGCGAAATGGCGGTGGTGCAACAGGCGCAGCGCAGCCTCAGCCTGGAGAGCTACGATCGTATCGAACAGAACCTGAACCTGTGTATGCAGGCAAAGCTGTTACCGGCCAATTTACTCACCCGCCGGGCGGCCATCCTGATGCGCAGCTACATTTCAGGTCTGATGGAAAACTGGCTTTTTGCGCCGCAATCCTTTGACCTCAAAGAGGAAGCCCGCAGCTTCGTGGCGATTTTACTGGAAATGCTACAGCTCTGCCCGACGCTGCGCAGCGACGCGCCTTCGCTCACGGCCTGAGCCCTTCCAGGATTTATCTCAGAGGCTTACGTTCTCGCTATTCTGCTTCCGACGAGCGTGATATTCTTCACGCCGGACTATTTTCGGTCATCTGCTGACATCATTCACAACTATGCTGCCCATCAATCGCTCGCAACATCCTGTATTTGCATTGCTCTTTGCTATGCTGTTTTTCTTCTCCACCGCGCCGCTTACCTGGGCCCGCGCAGACAACAGCACTGATATTCCCTCGCGCAGTGAAATTCAGTCGCAGCTCGACACCCTGAACAAACAAAAAGAGCTCTCTCCTCAGGAGAAACTCACCCAGCAGGATCTGACGGAAACGCTGGAAAACATTGATAAGATTGAGCGCGTTAAAGCTGAAACCACCCAGCTTCGTCAGAAGGTGGCGCAGGCGCCGGAGAACATGCGTAAGGCCACGGAAGCGCTGAGCGCGCTGAGCGACGTCGATAACGACGATGAAACGCGCAAAACGCTCTCCACGCTCTCCTTACGCCAGCTGGAATCGCGCGTCGCGCAATTGCTCGACGATCTGCAAACCGCACAGTCTGACCTCGCGACCTACAACAGTCAGCTCGTCTCCCTGCAAACCCAGCCCGAGCGCGTGCAAAACGCGATGTACGCCGCGTCTCAGCAGCTGCAGCAGATCCGCAACCGCCTGAACGGCACGACGGTAGGGGAGGGCACGCTGCGCCCGACCCAGCAAACCCTGCTGCTGGTTCAGCAGTCGCTGCTCAATGCGCAAATCGAACAGCAGCGTAAAAGCCTGGAAGGGAATACGGTGCTGCAGGACACGCTCCAGAAACAGCGTGATTACGTGACGGCGAATATTAATCGTCTGGAGCATCAGCTTCAGCTGTTGCAGGAGGCGGTAAACAGCAAACGCCTGACCCTGACGGAAAAAACCGCTCAGGAAGCCGTCTCGCCGGACGAAACTGCCCGCATTCAGGCCAACCCGCTGGTGAAGCAGGAGCTTGAGGCTAACCACCAGCTCAGCCAGCGCCTGATACTGGCGACGGAAAGCGGCAACTCGCTGGTTCAGCAAAATATTAAAGTGAAGAACTGGCTGGATCGCGCGCTGCAGGCGGAACGCAACATCAAAGAGCAGATCGCGGTCTTGAAGGGCAGCCTCCTGCTGTCGCGTATTCTCTACCAGCAGCAGCAGACGCTGCCGTCCGCCGACGAGCTGGAGGACATGACCAACCGCATTGCGGATTTACGTCTGGAGCAGTTTGACGTCAACCAGCAGCGCGATGCCCTTTTCCAGAGTGATGCCTTCGTCGCCAAAATTGAAGAGGGGCACTCCAGTGACGTAAACCCGGAAGTGCATGACGCGCTGCTCCAGGTTGTGGATATGCGCCGTGAACTGCTGGACCAGCTCAATAAACAGCTGGGCAACCAGCTGATGATGGCAATTAACCTGCAGATTAACCAGCAGCAGCTGGTCAGCGTGTCAAAAAGCCTGCAGGAGATTTTGACGCAGCAGATTTTCTGGGTGAACAGCAACAAGCCGATGGACTGGGACTGGATTAAGTCCTTCCCGGAGACGCTGAAAACGCAGATTAAGAGCATGAAAATCACCGTGAACTGGGAGAAAGCCTGGCCTGCGGTAATGATTGCTTTCCTGGCGGGCTTACCGCTGCTGCTGATTGCCGGTCTGATCCGCTGGCGTTTGAAATGGCTGAAACAGTACCAGGCGAAGCTGGCCTCGGAAGTGGGGCAACTGCGTAACGACAGCCAGCTCCATACGCCAAAAGCGATTCTGATCGATCTCATTCGCGCGTTGCCGGTGTGCCTGATTATTCTGGCCGTGGGCCTGATCCTGCTCACGATGCAGCTTAACGTCAGCGATCTGCTCTGGGCGTTCAGTAAAAAACTGGCGCTGTTCTGGCTGGTATTTGGCGTGTGCTGGAAGGTGCTCGAAAAAGACGGCGTGGCGGTGCGTCACTTCAACATGCCTGCGCAGCTGACCAGCCACTGGCGTCGCCAGATTGTGCGCGTCAGCCTGGCGCTCCTGCCGCTGCACTTCTGGTCGGTAGTCTCCGAGCTTTCCCCGCTGCATCTGATGGATGATGTGCTGGGTCAACTGGTCATTCTGCTCAACCTGCTGCTGATTGCGATCCTGATGTGGCCGATGTGCCGCGACAGCTGGCGTGATAAAGAGTCCCACAATATCCGTCTGGCCACCGTGACGGTGCTGGCGATCATTCCGCTGGCGCTGATGGTGCTTACGGCAACGGGCTACTTCTACACCACGCTGCGCCTGTCCGGGCGCTGGATCGAGACGGTCTATCTGGTGATCGTCTGGAACCTGCTCTATCAGACCGTGCTGCGCGGCTTAAGCGTCGCGGCCCGCCGCATTGCTTACCGTCGTGCCATTGCGCGTCGTCAGCATCAGGTGAAAGAGGGGGCTGAAGGCGCGGAGCCGCAGGAAGAGCCGACCATCGCGCTGGAGCAGGTTAACCAGCAGACGCTGCGTATCACCATGCTGGTGATGATCGCGCTGTTTGCGGTGATGTTCTGGGCGATCTGGTCTGATTTAATTACCGTCTTCGCCTATCTCGACAGTATTACCCTCTGGCAGTACAACGGTACCGAAGCCGGCGCGGCGGTGATGAAAAGCGTCACCATGGGCAGCCTGCTGTTTGCGCTGGTGTCGTCGGTGGTGGCCTGGGCGCTGATTCGTAATCTGCCGGGTCTGCTGGAAGTGCTGGTGCTCTCAAGGCTGAACCTGCGCCAGGGGGCGTCTTACGCCATCACCACCATCCTGAATTACGTCATCATTATCGTCGGGGCGATGACGGTATTCGGCTCGCTGGGCGTCTCGTGGGATAAACTGCAGTGGCTGGCGGCGGCCCTCTCGGTCGGTCTTGGTTTTGGCCTGCAGGAGATCTTCGGTAACTTTGTCTCCGGCCTGATTATCCTCTTCGAACGTCCGGTGCGTATCGGCGATACCGTCACCATCGGTACGTTCTCCGGGACCGTCAGCAAGATCCGAATTCGTGCGACCACCATCACTGACTTCGATCGTAAAGAGGTGATCATCCCGAACAAAGCGTTCGTGACCGAGCGTCTGATCAACTGGTCGCTCTCGGATACCACCACGCGCGTGGTGATTCGCCTCGGCGTGGCCTACGGTTCCGATCTGGATAAAGTGAAAGAGGTATTGCTTAAAGCCGCTAAATCGCATCCAAAAGTCATGCACGATCCTGCGCCAGATGTCTTCTTCACCACCTTCGGGCCAAGCACGCTGGATCACGAGCTGCGTTTATACGTGCGTGAACTGCGCGATCGCAGCTACACCGTTGATGAACTGAACCGCGCGATCGACCGCCTGTGCCGTGAAAACAACATTAACATCGCCTTCAACCAGCTTGAGGTTCACCTGCATAATGAGAAAGGTGACGAGCACACGGAAGTGAAGCGCGACATTAAGGGCGACGACCCGACTCCGGCTTAATCTATTTTCCCTCTCCCACAGGGAGAGGGTTAGAGTGAGGGGGAAGTTTCCCCTCAAAATCCCGCCGCACAATCTCCAGCGCTTTAAGCACCGTCTCGACCGGGATCTCATGATTCTCCAGCAGCATAATCAAATCGACGGCCAGCTTGACCTCGTCGGGTGCATTTTCCAGTGACATAGATGTGGCTCCAGTTAACGGGTCAGGCGTTCAATCACGCGTTCAATCTCATCCAGCGCCTGACGGCAGCGGACGATGCGGCCTTCCAGCGCGCTAATCTCGCGCATCAATAGCTGCTGCTCTTCCAGCGTTTCGCTATTGTTCAGGCGGGCTTCGCGCTCGCGCTTCATCTCCAACAGACGCCGCTCAAACTCCTGGTTCTCCAGCCGCTTGCGCTGCCATTTTCCCAGCCCAGGCGAGGCGCTGTCCCACGCCCGTAGCGGCCAGGCGGCGATTTCGCGGTGCAGGGCAGTGATCTGCTCGGTAAGATGCTCCGCAAGCCACACCACCTGTTCCTGTTGTTCACTCTCAACCGCGTGGCGAAGCTCATCGAGGTTGGTCTGCATCTCAGCAAGGTAATCCTGAATGACGGTGCTGCGGGTGCGGAAAAGCTGCCGGTCAAAGCGCGGTTTCAGCGTGGCGTGTCCCATCAGCGGCGTGGCCTGCGCCCGCAGAGCGATCAGCTGATTTTGCAGCCTCTCAAGAAGCAGTGCTGTTTTCAATGCGCTCTCCAGTGGTAAAGTAGCCGTTCAGTTTGATAACGATTCGCATTATGCAGCGTACTATTTTAATCATCATTGGCTGGCTCGCGGTAGTGCTGGGTACGCTAGGTGTGGTTTTGCCCTTGCTGCCGACCACCCCGTTTATCCTGCTGGCCGCCTGGTGCTTCGCCCGATCGTCGCCGCGTTTTCACCACTGGCTGCTGTATCGCTCGTGGTTTGGCGGCTACCTGCGGCACTGGCAAAAACACCGGGCCATGCCGCCCGGGGCCAAGCCGCGCGCCATTGCCTTTATCCTGATCACCTTCGCCGTTTCGTTATGGCTGGTGAACATGATGTGGGTGCGTATTCTGCTGCTGGCGATCCTGGCCTGCCTGCTGATCTTCATGTGGCGGATCCCCGTGGTTGATGAAAAGCAACAAAAGCACTGAAGCCTCATCATGGCGGTTGCAATTATGGCGCGCAGCCAGTAAATTCGACCGTTTTCGAGCACAGGTGCGCCTGGTCAAAGGTTAAACAACTGTTACTTTGACCGACTCGTCGCGCGCCGTGAGTAACACTGTTTCATTTAGGCACAAACCGATGACCGCAACTGCACAGCAGCTTGAATATCTGAAAAATAGCATCAAAAGCATCCAGGACTATCCAAAGCCTGGCATTCTTTTCCGTGATGTCACCAGCTTGCTGGAAGACCCGAAAGCGTACGCGCTCAGCATTGAACTGCTGGTGGAGCGTTATAAAAACGCCGGGATCACCAAAGTAGTAGGTACCGAAGCCCGTGGCTTCCTGTTTGGCGCACCGGTTGCGCTGGCGATGGGCGTGGGTTTTGTGCCGGTGCGTAAGCCGCGCAAACTGCCGCGTGAAACCATCGCGGAGAGCTACGAGCTGGAGTACGGCACCGATCAGCTGGAGATCCACGTTGACGCGATCAAGCCCGGCGACAAAGTGCTGGTGGTGGACGATCTGCTGGCAACCGGCGGCACTATCGAAGCGACCGTCAAGCTGATCCGCCGTCTGGGTGGGGAAGTGACCGACGCGGCCTTCATCATCAACCTGTTCGATCTTGGCGGTGAACAGCGCCTGGAAAAACAGGGCATTACCAGCTACAGCCTGGTGCCTTTCCCGGGTCATTAATCCCGGTTTTCACAACCTCGCTCAATGGGTGAGGTTGTGATAGCATTCCCCTCCATAAATTCACCTTCCAGCGTTGCAGAGCCTGCCCATGAGTTATCAGGTGTTAGCCCGTAAATGGCGACCACAAACCTTTGCTGACGTTGTCGGTCAGGAACATGTGCTGACGGCCCTGGCGAACGGCTTGTCGCTAGGTCGCATCCATCACGCTTATCTTTTTTCCGGCACCCGCGGCGTCGGTAAGACTTCTATTGCCCGTCTGCTGGCGAAAGGTCTGAACTGCGAAACCGGGATCACCGCCACCCCGTGCGGCGTGTGTGACAATTGCCGCGAGATCGAGCAGGGGCGTTTTGTCGATCTGATCGAGATCGACGCCGCCTCGCGCACCAAGGTGGAAGACACCCGCGATCTGCTCGACAACGTGCAGTACGCCCCGGCGCGCGGCCGCTTCAAGGTCTACCTGATCGATGAAGTGCACATGCTGTCGCGCCACAGCTTTAACGCCCTGCTGAAAACGCTGGAAGAGCCGCCCGCGCACGTTAAATTCCTGCTGGCGACCACCGATCCGCAAAAGCTGCCGGTCACCATCCTGTCGCGCTGCCTGCAGTTCCACCTGAAGGCGCTGGACGTTGAGCAGATCCGCGCGCAGCTTGAGCACATCCTTGATGAAGAGAAGATCGTTCACGAGCCGCGCGCCCTGCAGCTGCTGGCCCGCGCGGCTGACGGCAGCCTGCGTGATGCGCTAAGCCTGACCGACCAGGCGATTGCCAGCGGTGACGGCAAGCTCTCGACCGAAGCGGTCAGCACCATGCTCGGCACGCTGGATGACGATCAGGCGCTGTCGCTCATCGAAGCGATGATTGCCGCCAACGGCGAGCGCGTGATGTCGCTGGTGAACGCGGCCGCTGCCCGCGGTATTGAGTGGGAAGCGCTGCTGGTCGAGATGCTCAGCCTGCTGCACCGCGTGGCGATGCTGCAGCTGTCTCCGTCGGCCATCGGTGCGGATATGGCCGCTATTGAACAGCGGATGCGTGAACTTGCCCGCACCGTGCCGCCTGCCGACGTGCAGCTGTATTACCAGACGCTGCTGATTGGCCGCAAAGAGTTACCGTTCGCGCCGGACCCCAGGATGGGCGTCGAAATGACGCTCCTGCGCGCGCTGGCGTTCCACCCGCGCATGCCGTTGCCGGAACCGGAAGCGCCGCGGCAGTCTTTTGCCCCGGTCGCCCCTACGGCGGTGATGTCACCGCAGCAGGTGCCACCGCAGCCGACGCCGCCGCCACAGCAAAACGTACCGCTGTCGGATGCCACCAGTTCGGTGCTTGCCGCACGCAGCCAGCTGCAACGTGCGCAGGGAGTAACCAAACCAAAAAAGAGTGAACCGGCAGCGCCAGGAAGAGCGCGGCCGGTGAACAACGCCGCGCTTGAACGACTGGCCTCGGTAACGGAGCGCGTACAGTCGCGTCCGGTACCGTCCGCGCTCGAGCAGAAAGCCCCGGTGAAAGAAGAGGCTTACCGCTGGAAGGCGACCACCGTTGTTGAAACGGTCAAGGAAGTGGTCGCCACGCCGAAAGCGCTGAAAAAGGCGCTGGAGCATGAAAAAACGCCGGAGCTTTCCGCTAAGCTCGCCGAAGAGTCCATCGCGCGCGACGCCTGGGCCGCTGAGGTCAGCCAACTCCAGCTGCCGAAGCTGGTGGAGCAGGTCGCGCTGAACGCCTGGAAAGAGCAGGACGGCAATCAGGTGCGTCTGCACCTGCGTCCGGGCCAGCGGCACCTCAATTCCCCTGGCGCGCAAAAGGCGCTGGCCGAGGCGCTTGCTGCTTTACAGGGTTCACCGGTTGAATTGACTATCATTGAAGATGATAATCCGGCAGTGAAAACGCCGCTCGAGTGGCGCCAGGCCATTTATGAAGAGAAGCTCGCGCAGGCGCGCGAGGCAATTATTGCGGATAACAACATCCAGACCCTGCGCCGGTTCTTCGACGCCGATCTGGATGAAGAGAGTATTCGCCCCATTTGATCGTGAGTCTGACTTACGGTTGTAATCCTTAACGTGAAAGAAGAGAGAAGCCTATGTTTGGTGGAAAAGGCGGTCTGGGTGGCCTGATGAAGCAGGCTCAGCAGATGCAGGAAAAAATGCAGAAGATGCAGGAAGAGATCGCTCAGCTGGAAGTCACGGGTGAATCCGGTGCCGGTCTGGTCAAGGTGACCATCAACGGTGCGCACAACTGCCGTCGCGTTGAAATCGACCCGAGCCTGCTCGAAGACGACAAAGAAATGCTGGAAGATCTGGTTGCAGCCGCGTTTAACGATGCCGCTCGCCGTATCGACGAAACCCAGAAAGAGAAAATGGCCTCTGTTTCCAGCGGTATGCAGCTGCCGCCGGGCTTTAAGATGCCATTCTGATGCAAACCAGTCCGCTGCTCACGCAGTTAATGGAAGCACTGCGCTGCCTGCCGGGCGTTGGCCCGAAGTCGGCGCAGCGCATGGCGTTTACGCTATTGCAGCGCGACCGCAGCGGCGGGATGCGCCTGGCGCAGGCTTTAACCCGCGCCATGTCAGAAATTGGTCACTGTGCGGATTGCCGGACCTTTACCGAGCAGGACGTGTGTAACATCTGTACGAACCCGCGTCGTCAGGAGAACGGTCAGATTTGCGTGGTGGAGAGTCCGGCGGACATCTACGCCATCGAACAAACCGGGCAGTTTTCCGGCCGCTACTTTGTGCTGATGGGGCATCTCTCCCCGCTGGACGGCATTGGCCCGGACGATATCGGTCTCGATCGCCTTGAACAGCGTCTTGAGTCCGAAACCATCAAAGAGGTGATCCTCGCCACCAACCCGACGGTGGAAGGAGAGGCAACCGCCAACTATATCGCCGAGCTGTGCGCGCAGTACGGCGTTGACGCCAGCCGCATCGCCCACGGCGTGCCGGTCGGCGGCGAGCTGGAGATGGTCGACGGCACCACGCTGTCGCACTCGCTGGCCGGACGACACAAGATTATTTTCTGACCAAACGGAGGCTGCGCGCGCGGCCTCCGCTTGAAAATTTCCCCCCTTATCCCCATCTCTCACTCAACGTTTTACAACCCCATTAAATGGCATTGTTGAGGTCGACTTAGATGAAAGGACAAGAAACCCGTGGTTTCCAGTCAGAAGTAAAACAGCTTCTGCACCTGATGATCCATTCCCTGTATTCCAACAAAGAAATTTTCCTGCGTGAGCTGATTTCCAACGCCTCCGATGCGGCGGACAAGCTGCGCTTCCGCGCGCTGTCCAACCCGGATCTGTATGAAGGCGACGGCGAGCTGCGCGTGCGCGTCTCTTTCAACAAAGAGAACCGCACCCTGACCATCGCTGATAACGGCATCGGGATGAACCGCGACGAGGTGATCGACCACCTTGGCACCATCGCTAAATCCGGCACCAAAGCGTTCCTGGAGTCTATGGGCTCTGACCAGGCGAAAGACAGCCAGCTGATTGGCCAGTTCGGTGTAGGCTTCTACTCGGCGTTCATCGTGGCGGACAAAGTCACCGTGCGCACCCGTGCCGCGGGCGACAGCGCCGAGAACGGCGTGCTGTGGGAATCCAAAGGGGAAGGCGAATACACCGTTGATGACATCACCAAAGCGGATCGCGGCACCGAAATCACCCTCCACCTGCGCGAAGGCGAAGATGATTTCCTGAACGACTGGCGCGTACGCTCCATCATCAGCAAATATTCCGACCACATCGCGCTGCCGGTAGAAATTGAAAAACAGGAAGAGAAAGACGGTGAAACCGTTGTTTCCTGGGAGAAAATCAACAAGGCGCAGGCGCTGTGGACGCGTAACAAGGCTGAAATCAAAGACGACGAGTACAACGAGTTCTACAAGCACATCGCCCACGACTTTACCGACCCGCTGACCTGGAGCCACAACCGCGTGGAAGGGAAGCAGGAGTACACCAGCCTGCTGTATATCCCTGCACAGGCACCGTGGGACATGTGGAACCGCGATCACAAGCACGGCCTGAAGCTGTACGTGCAGCGCGTCTTCATCATGGACGATGCCGAGCAGTTCATGCCGAACTACCTGCGCTTTGTTCGTGGCCTGATAGACTCCAACGATCTGCCGCTGAACGTCTCCCGTGAAATCCTCCAGGACAGCACCGTCACCCGTAATCTGCGTAACGCCCTGACCAAACGTGCGTTGCAGATGCTGGAAAAACTGGCGAAAGACGACGCGGAAAAATACCAGACCTTCTGGAAACAGTTCGGCCTGGTGCTGAAAGAAGGCCCGGCTGAAGACATGGCGAACGTTGAAACTATCGCCAAACTGCTGCGCTTCGCCTCTACGCACACCGACTCCTCCGCCCAGACCGTGTCGCTGGAAGAGTACGTCTCCCGCATGAAAGAAGGGCAGGAGAAGATCTACTACATCACCGCTGACAGCTATGCGGCAGCGAAGAGCAGCCCGCACCTGGAGCTGCTGCGTAAGAAAGGCATCGAAGTGCTGTTGCTTTCTGACCGCATCGACGAGTGGATGATGAACTACCTGACCGAGTTCGACGGTAAGGCGTTCCAGTCCGTTGCCAAAGCCGACGAGTCCATCGACAAGCTGGCGGATGAAGTGGACGAAAGCGCGAAAGAAGCCGAGAAGGCGCTGGAGCCGTTCGTTGAGCGTGTCAAAACCCTGCTGGGCGACCGCGTGAAAGAGGTACGCTTCACGCACCGTCTGACCGATACTCCGGCGATTGTCACCACCGATGCCGACGAAATGAGCACCCAGATGGCGAAGCTGTTCGCCGCGGCGGGCCAGGCCGTGCCGGAAGTGAAATATATCTTTGAGCTTAATCCGGATCATCCGCTGGTGAAACGCGCGGCGGATACCCAGGATGAAGCTCGCTTTGCCGAGTGGGTTGAACTGCTGCTGGATCAGTCCCTGCTGGCCGAGCGCGGCACCCTGGAAGATCCTAACCTGTTCATTAAACGTGTGAATGCGCTGCTGCTGGCGTAACTGACCAGGTCTCCCCTGGTCTTCTCCCTCTCCCCGTGGGA
>NZ_JADBQK010000005.1:0-3456 GCF_014895885.1 Enterobacter cloacae complex sp. P17RS | reverse complement strand
TGAGGGCACCAGACCGCACTATCCCAAATTATCTCCCCCCATTAACCGTTTCAGCCTTCCCGCCTTCCTTGAGCCACGCCCGTTCTGGTGGTATTGTTTAGCGCTTTTGAAAAATTGAAACGACATTTGAGGGGATTTTCGCAATGCGTATTATTCTGCTTGGCGCTCCGGGCGCGGGTAAAGGAACTCAGGCTCAGTTCATCATGGAGAAATACGGTATTCCGCAAATCTCCACCGGTGACATGCTGCGCGCCGCTGTAAAATCTGGCTCCGAGCTGGGTAAACAAGCGAAAGACATCATGGACGCAGGCAAGCTGGTAACCGACGAGCTGGTTATCGCGCTGGTTAAAGAGCGCATTGCGCAGGAAGACTGCCGTAACGGTTTCCTGCTGGACGGCTTCCCGCGCACCATTCCTCAGGCTGACGCCATGAAAGAAGCGGGCATCAACGTGGACTACGTGCTGGAGTTCGACGTACCGGACGAGCTGATCGTTGACCGCATCGTTGGCCGTCGCGTGCACGCTGCCTCTGGCCGCGTTTACCACATCAAATTCAACCCGCCTAAGGTTGAAGGCAAAGACGACGTGACCGGCGAAGAGCTGACCACCCGTAAAGACGATCAGGAAGAGACCGTGCGTAAACGCCTGGTGGAATACCATCAGATGACCGCGCCGCTGATTGGCTACTACACCAAAGAAGCGCAGGCGGGTAACACCAAATACGCCAAAGTTGACGGCACTAAAGCCGTGGCTGACGTACGTGCAGAGCTGGAAAAAATCCTCGGCTAATCACGCGCCTCTCACCCGGGCTTCCGGGTGAGAAACATTCTCATCTTACCTATCACAGCAATGGGTTTCGTTTAAACGCATTTCCGCTACAATTGACAACCTATCAAATGGTTAAGAGGCGTGAATGAGTCAGGCGAAAACCGGCATCCTGCTTGCCAATCTGGGCACCCCAGAAGCACCCACTCCAGCGGCGGTAAAACGCTACCTGCGACAATTTTTAAGCGACACGCGCGTCGTGGATTTTCCGAGACTGCTGTGGTGGCCGCTGCTGCGTGGCGTCATTCTGCCGATTCGCTCTCCGCGCGTCGCCAAACTTTATCAGTCCGTCTGGATGGAGGAGGGCTCGCCGCTGATGGTGTACAGCCGTCGTCAGGAAAAAGCGCTGGCCGCCCGTCTGCCGGATATGCCTGTCGCACTCGGCATGAGCTACGGTAAACCTTCTCTGGAAAGCGCCGTCGACGCGCTGCTGGCACAGGGCGTGGATCATATCGTCGTGCTGGCCTTGTATCCGCAGTACTCCTGCTCGACGGTGGCCGCCGTCTGGGACGAGCTGGCGCGTATTCTGAAGACGCGCCGCCGCATTCCGGGCGTGACCTTTATTCGCGATTATGCGGATAACGAGCTCTACATTAAGGCGCTTGCCAACAGCGCCCGAGCATCGTTTGAAAAGCACGGCGAACCGGATCTGCTGCTGCTCTCCTATCACGGTATTCCGCAGCGTTTCGCCAATGAAGGGGATGATTACCCCCAGCGCTGCCGCGATACCACCCGCGAGCTGGTCTCCGCCCTTGGCCTGCCGCCGGAGAAGGTGATGATGACCTTCCAGTCGCGTTTTGGCCGCGAGCCGTGGCTGACGCCGTACACCGATGAAACCCTCAAAATGCTCGGCGAGAAGGGCGTGAAGCACATTCAGGTGATGTCGCCGGGCTTCTCGGCGGACTGCCTTGAAACGCTGGAGGAGATCGCGGTGCAAAACCGGGAATTTTTCCTTGAGGCCGGCGGCGAAAAGTATGAGTACATTCCGGCGCTTAACGACTCACCTGAGCATATCGACATGATGGTCTCGCTGGTGACGAACAGCCGCTGATCGCACTCCGGGCCGGGTTTGTGCTACCATTCCCGGCCCATATTCTTCGTACAGTTCAGACCATGAAATTTCCCGGTAAACGCAAATCCAAACACTACTTTCCCGTCGATGCCCGCGATCCGCTCCTGCAGCAAATCCAGCCTGAAAATGAAACCAGCGCGGCCTGGGTTGTCGGTATCGACCAGACGCTGGTGGACATTGAAGCGAAAGTGGATGATGAGTTTGTCGCCCGTTACGGTCTGAGCGCCGGTCACTCGCTGGTGATTGAGGACGACGTTGCCGAAGCGCTGTACCAGGAGCTGGTGCGCGAAAATCTGATTACCCATCAGTTCGCTGGCGGCACCATCGGCAACACCATGCACAACTACTCGGTGCTGGCAGATGACCGCTCGGTGCTGCTCGGCGTGATGTGCAGCAATATCGAAATCGGTGGCTACGCCTACCGCTACCTGTGCAACACCTCCAGCCGCACCGATCTGAACTATCTCCAGGGCGTAGACGGGCCGATTGGCCGCTGCTTTACGCTGATCGGCGAATCCGGCGAGCGTACCTTTGCCATCAGCCCGGGCCACATGAACAAGCTGCGCGCGGAAAGCATTCCCGAAGAGGTGATCGCGGGCGCGTCTGCGCTGGTGCTGACCTCCTACCTGGTGCGCTGCAAGCCGGGCGAGCCGATGCCTGAGGCGACCATGAAGGCGATTGAGTACGCGAAAAAGTACGACGTGCCCGTCGTTCTGACGCTGGGCACCAAATTCGTGATTGCCGATAACCCGGAGTGGTGGCAGACCTTCCTGAAAGAGCACGTCTCCATTCTGGCGATGAACGAAGAAGAGGCCGAGGCGCTGACCGGTGAAAGCGATCCGCTGCTGGCGTCCGACAAAGCGCTGGACTGGGTGGATCTGGTGCTCTGCACCGCGGGTCCGGTTGGGCTGTATATGGCGGGCTTCACCGAAGAAGAGAGCAAACGCAAAACCCAGCACCCGCTGCTGCCGGGGGCGATTGCGGAGTTCAACCAGTACGAGTTCAGCCGCGGCATGCGCCACAAAGACTGCGTGAATCCGCTGCGTATCTACTCCCACATTGCGCCGTATATGGGCGGGCCGGAGAAGATCATGAACACTAACGGCGCGGGCGACGGCGCGCTTGCCGCGCTGCTGCATGACATTACCGCGAACGCCTATCACAAAACTAACGTGCCGAACTCCAGCAAGCACAAGTTCAGCTGGCTGACCTATTCGTCACTGGCGCAGGTGTGTAAGTACGCCAACCGCGTAAGCTACCAGGTACTGAACCAGCATTCGCCGCGCTTAACGCGCGGTCTGCCGGAACGAGAAGACAGCCTCGAAGAGGCGTACTGGGACAGGTAAAAGCAAAACGGCAACCTGTGGTTGCCGTTTTTAGTATTTGTTCCCTCTCCCTGTGGGTGTACAGTCCGGGGACATGGTAGACTGTACAGTCCGGGGACATGGTAGACAGGTGTTCGGGGACATGGTGAACACTTTTTAACATCCTTTACCCATGGTGATCGACTTTTTCTTCAGGTCGATCACCCCCACTTTCGTGCTGTACCACCACACTTCA
>NZ_JADBQK010000047.1:0-379 GCF_014895885.1 Enterobacter cloacae complex sp. P17RS | reverse complement strand
TGTCGCCGTCAACGTTGATCAGTGACTGTTCAGCGGCATCTTTGTCGCCCACTTTTACCATCACTTCGTTGACTTAAAATTCGTCTCCGCCGATGTCCGTTACGATAAGGTCTTTCGCACCGCCTGCAGCGGCTGGTGCAGCGGCCGGAGCCGGAGCAGCGGCCTGTGCAGGCGCGGCAGCAGGTGCAGCACCCGCCACTTCGAAGATCATGATAAGCGACCCGGTAGACACTTTGTCGCCGGTGTTGATCTTGATCTCTTTTACTGTACCGGCGAATGGCGCTGGTACTTCCATAGAGGCTTTGTCGCCTTCTACGGTGATCAGCGACTGTTCAGCTTCAACTTTGTCGCCCACTTTGACCAGGATATCGGTGAATTC
>NZ_JADBQK010000046.1:0-2503 GCF_014895885.1 Enterobacter cloacae complex sp. P17RS | reverse complement strand
CTATAATCGACGTGGCCCAGTTTCCAAAGAAATCAAATAATAATTAAATGCCAGCATAAGATAATCGAATATTATCCAAACATCCTCAGCTAAATATAAATTGGAATTGTGATGATGATTCGGTTTTCAATCTTTCATCCAAAGACAAATCTTTGCCATTCTTTTCTGATGCGAATGTTTTTAATTAAAAAGAGGTTTTTTTTAAAAAAAACGTCTTCTTTTAAGGGTGAAAATACAAATAATGCTCAGGGTTTTTATTAAAAATATTCAATTAATGGTAGGATTAATAAACCAATCATGTAATATCATTGTCCCATTTGTCGTAACCTTTGCATCTTTAAAAATCCTTCCCCAAGAACAGGGTAGCATATGGTTAATGTTTTTATCTATGGTGATTCTGGTAAGCCTTTTTGATTTCGGTTTATCGCCTACAATAATTAGGAATGTTAGTTATGTTATTGCAGGAGCACAGCATTTATCAAAAAATAACTTAGATAAAATAGAGTTTAGTGACGCTGTGTCCTACTCGCTTTTGGGACGCTTAATAAGTGATATTAAAGTAATATATAAAAAGCTTACATTTCTCGCCATACTAGTGATTACAATATTTGGAGGGTGTTATTTTCTCATTGTAACCCCGAAGGATATTCTGCTTGAGACTATAACATCATGGATGATATTTAGTACAGGGTTGTTGTTGAGCTTGTATTATCTTTACTACACCCCAGTTTTGAGTGGATTAGGCGAGATCCAGTATGCTAATCTTTCTAATATTTATGGCCGATTGAGTTGGTTGATATTTAGTTTGTTATGTATACCTGTTGGACTGAACCTGATAAATTTATCTGTTTCTTTTCTTCTTTCGGTTATCGTGGCAAGAGTTTCCTGCCTTTATTTTTATAATCGCAATAATTATACAAAGGAAATAAAAAAAGTAAAACCTGCAGAAGAATCAACAATTCCTTATATTTCTGGCAGTGCAATAAAATTGGGTTTAGCTACGGCAGGAAATGTGATTATTAACCGTGCTCCGATTATAATTGCTGGCATCGCATTTAGTCTGAATATTGCAGGCGAATTTACATTAACTATGCAAATTTTCTTGGCAATTATTTCCGTAAGTAACGTATACTTGGCAGTAAAAATACCAAGATTATCTCAATTGGTGATAAAAAAAGAGAGGCGTGAAATAAAGAAAATAGTCATCAGGATCATTTTTATTTCCATTCTTCTTTATTTTGGAGGAGTAATTGCTTTTGCTTTATCCTCTGATTTCATTATAAAAATAACAGGCGCAAAAGTTGGTTTTTTAGATACGAAATATATTTTATTACTTGGGGCAATTTTACTTCTAGATTTAAATCATAACATATGTGCATCTATTTTGACCGCGAGCAATAAAATCCCATTCGTTATACCTGTTATAGCTTCAGGCGTCTTGATTGCCATTGCCGGTTGGTTATTTTCCGTCGTCTTCAATATGGGGGTTTTAGGGCTTATTTTAGCTCAGGGGATCATTCAATTAAGTTATAATAATTGGCGATGGCCGCTTATGGTATATCAAGATTACATAAGAAAAGAATGTTGAACGAGCATATATTGATGGGGGTGCTGAGTGAAAGATAAATCTAGATTTTCCATTGTGAGAAAAAAATGACCAATACTATATTAATATTATTATTGGTTATTTCAGCCAGTGCCCACTATTTAGGAATTATTTCTTACTTAGCATTAAGTATATTGATAATAATTAATGTTATAAAAAACAGTCATACGATTACACGAAGTTTTATAATTATTGCTCTTTTAACAATATTCCTAATTAATTCAGCTTATACCATACATTCTGGCTTAAAGATTGACTCTGTTGTGGGGAATTTTTTTCTCCAAGTAATTTTTTTATTGACATTGGATTATAAGAAAGAAAATTCCCAGACGGTGCTTGAGGCCATTAAATGGCAAATAGTATTATCATTTATATTAGGTCTGATTGGATTTTCGGGAATTAATAAATCAATGTTAATTGACGCGGGTGCGGCAAAAGGATTCTCGGGGTTTTATGCTCTTACAGGTATATTTGCCACACCTCAGTTGCTTGCAAGCGCATGTATTGCATTCCTGATATTTCAACCAATTATAAAATGTAGGGGGGCAGAAAATAAAAATAATAGCAACATTGTTACATATGTATCTTTATGTGTGTTATTGGTGAGCTTAAATAGAGTTAATATAGTCTTTTTTTTGTTATGGAAGTTAACAAAACCACTTTTTAAAAAACTAGGCGGCAACGTCATATTATTCTTAGCTGCATTATTTGGGTGCGCACTCTTCTATATTGCAATCTCATTCTTATCATTAGATAGTACTATCTTGCAGACTGTCCAAAGCCGTATCGCATTGATTCTAGGGGTAATATCGACTATTGATTTTAATGATATTTGGCAAATAATTTTTGGCATGTTTAATACTATAACTTTTTATTTGCCTGAATATTTAATAGATA
>NZ_JADBQK010000045.1:1763-2566 GCF_014895885.1 Enterobacter cloacae complex sp. P17RS | reverse complement strand
CGCTCCAGTGGCAGGGCGGGATAATGCCGTCTGACGGGAGGAGCCGTTACGCCGTCAAGGTTTGCCGCCGGGTTGCTGTCGATTAACCCCTGATGAACTGCATGACGCATGATGTTGCTGAGGTGCTGCCGCGTGCGGGACGCAACTTCAAGCAGTCCTTTTTCCTCAATCCCTTTCAGCAGGCCAATGAAATGCCGGGGTTTAAGCTCTGAGACTGACAGGTGGCCGATAACCGGAAATACATGATTGTTCAGGCTGGCAAGCAGACGGTCAGCGGTGTTCTGCGACCATTTTTTATTACTTTTATGCCACGCCAGTGCCACGATTTTAAATACTTTCTCCGATGTGTAGGCTCCGCGTTCAACTGCCCGCTGCTGTGCCGGGTTGATGTTCAGCGCCAGCATCTTACGGATACCTTCGCGCTGCTGGCGGGCATCAGACAGGGAAACGGCAGGATAGGCACCCAGTGCAATGCGGGATTCTTTGCCGTTTATACGATATTTGAGATACCAGTGACGTGAGCCGCCCGGTTTGACAAGAAGATACAGACCGTGAGAATCGGAGACTTTAAAGGATTTATCAGAAGGTTTAAGAGTGCGGATTTTCGCATCGGTAAGGGACATATGGGGGTCACTCCATTATCGAACTAACCTGACCCCAGATTTGACCACCAATTTTTCCCGATGCGGAGGATTAAATCAAAATACACCGGGAAGAATTTTCACGCTAACCTCTTGAATCAGTATCAGATAAAGATTCGCAAGGAGGCATGAAAACAGGAAATTGGCTCCTCTGACTGGACT
>NZ_JADBQK010000045.1:0-1726 GCF_014895885.1 Enterobacter cloacae complex sp. P17RS | reverse complement strand
CTGAACTACAGAGGAATCGTTGTGGAGGCTTATCTTAGCGGCGAAAAAACTTTTGTCAAACCTGATCTTAGGGAAAATCGACTGATTGCCGATTCTGTCGTCAGTTTGTTGTAAATACACACATCTTTTTCAGGAAAATACTTTGCAGGATTAGCATTTCTCCCCCATCATTTGAAATGGAGTTTCAACTATTCTCGCTAAGGTCCATTTTGAACGTCACTGCCCCTCTGCGCCAGGCGATCGTGCGCACGCCATGGTACGCAAAACGTAAAAGCTATCGTGTTCTGTTCTGGCGTGAAATCACCCCTCTTGCCGTGCCTATTTTTCTGGAAAATACCTGCGTTCTGCTGATGGGAGTGCTGAGCACCTTCCTGGTGAGCTGGCTGGGGAAAGAGGCGATGGCGGGGGTCGGGCTGGCAGACAGCTTTAACATGGTGGTGATGTCATTCTTTGCCGCCATCGATCTCGGGACGACGGTTGTGGTGGCCTTTAGTCTCGGCAAGCTGGATCCCAAACGCGCGCGCGAGGCTGCACGTCAGTCGCTGATGATCATGACCCTCTTTTCGATTGTTCTGGCGGCGGTGATCCACTATTTCGGTAAAGAGATTATCGATTTTGTCGCCGGGGAAGCCACGAACGAGGTGAAGGAACTGGCGCTGACCTATCTCGAAATGACCGTCTTAAGCTATCCGGCGGCGGCCATCGCGTTGATTGGCAGCGGCGCGCTGCGCGGGGCAGGTAACACCAAAATCCCGCTGCTGATCAACGGTGGGATGAATATCCTGAATATCATCATCAGCAGCGTGCTGATCTACGGCGCGTTCTCGTGGGATGGTCTGGGGTTCGTCGGGGCCGGGCTGGGATTAACCATATCACGCTATATCGGTGCGGCGGCCATCATCGGGGTCCTGATGACGGGGATTACCCCCTCGCTGCGTCTTACGCTTAAGAGCTATTTCCGGCCCTTTAATTTCGCCATTATCTGGGAAGTGATGGGGATTGGTATTCCCGCGAGCATTGAATCCGTGTTGTTCAACGGCGGGAAGCTGCTCACGCAGATGTTTGTCGCCGGAATGGGCACCGACGTTATCGCCGGTAACTTTATCGCCTTCTCCATCGCCTCGCTGATTAACCTGCCGGGTAACGCCCTTGGGTCGGCATCAACCATCATCACGGGGAAACGGCTCGGGAAAGGGCAGATAGGCCAGGCGGAGCGGCAGCTGCGCCATGTGTTCTGGCTGTCGACGATTGGGCTGACGCTGATCGCCTGGGGCACCGCGCCGTTTGCCGGGCTGATGGCCGCGTTCTATACCCACGAAGATGACGTGAAAGAGGTGGTGAAGATCCTTATCTGGCTCAACGCCGCCTTTATGCCCATCTGGGCGGCATCCTGGGTGTTGCCTGCCGGGCTGAAAGGAGCGCGCGATGCCCGTTTTGCCATGTGGGTGTCCATGCTTGGCATGTGGGGGTGTCGCGTTGTGGCGGGCTATACGCTGGGCGTGGTGCTGGGCTGGGGCGTGGTGGGCGTCTGGCTGGGGATGTTCCTTGACTGGGCCGTACGCGGGGCGCTGTTCTACTGGCGCATGGTCAGCGGGCGCTGGCTGTGGAAATATCCGCGACAAAATGCCTGACAATTGCGCGAAATGGAGAATAATTCGGCAAACGATCGGAAATATGCATTCTGCCTTTGACATCATCGGGGAGCATCGATAATATGCGCCCCGTT
>NZ_JADBQK010000044.1:0-843 GCF_014895885.1 Enterobacter cloacae complex sp. P17RS | reverse complement strand
TCTGTTCATTCGCTCCAGTGAGCTGCGCTTTGCCCGCTGGTCAGAAATAGATTTCAGAAATAGAACCTGGACGATACCCGCCACACGCGAAGCCATTGCAGGCGTGCGTTATTCCGGGCGCGGTGCCAAAATGCGCACTGCTCATATCGTACCCCTCTCAGAACAGGCCATCGCCATTCTGAAACGGATTAAAGATATCTCCGGTGATGGTGAGCTGGTCTTCCCCGGCGACCATAACCCATATAAACCGATGTGTGAAAACACCGTGAATAAGGCACTGCGCCTTATGGGTTACGACACTAAACATGATATCTGCGGTCACGGCCTCAGGGCAATGGCATGCAGCGCCCTGATGGAGTCCGGTTTATGGTCGCAGGATGCAGTGGAGCGCCAGATGAGCCATCAGGAGCGCAACAGCGTGCGGGCGGCTTACATACATAAAGCGGAATACCTTGATGCTCGAAAAGCGATGATGCAATGGTGGTCGGATTATCTTGCAATTAATCGAAAGGTTTTTATTTCACCATATCTTTTTGAAAAAAATTAAAATATTCATAATATCTTAGCTTTACAGAACGGCCCATTATCGTATTAATCATGGGCCTTTTTTATACTGCCATGCCGCAATCTCCCCCCCTCAAGCTTACTCGGTAATTATTTAAGTAAGCAGCTGATCTTTAATGGTACTCATTGATTCGCAAAGCCCAGTTTAATCAGGATTTTACTATCGATGGACCCAAAAACCTGGCAAACGACAACTGGAGAAACAAACTAATGAAAAATAATTCCAATAGTTTTATTTTTTTATATCTTATTGATTTTAAATAAATTAAATATCAATAA
>NZ_JADBQK010000043.1:0-397 GCF_014895885.1 Enterobacter cloacae complex sp. P17RS | reverse complement strand
GTGGCGTGCCAGTGGTCACCCTGATTCAGTTCGGTGACGCGATAGCTGCTGGCGCCTGCTTTTTCAGCTTTGGCGGCAAGTTCCTGACGAATGTCCATCGGGGAGCCGGTGACTGACGTCACGGAGACGCTGCCCATTGGCTGCAGATTTTGTGCCTGATCGGCATTCACTTGCTGTACGGCTGCGCTTGCGCCGAAAGAGAGAGCGGATGCCAGACCCAGGGTTGCGATGATCAATTTGGTTTTCATAGTCTTTACTCCTGAACAGGTTTTTTGCTCAACGGCGAGAAGGGTTGAACTGCTATTTTTATGCCTGGTGCCGTTGAGTGGAGAGTTATGTCTTCAGTGATTACTTAAACTTATTTGTACAGCTCGGCGGTGGCGTGCCAGTGGTCACC
>NZ_JADBQK010000042.1:0-274 GCF_014895885.1 Enterobacter cloacae complex sp. P17RS | reverse complement strand
CCGTTTGCCGTGAAGGTGTATTCCGCCCTCAGGGTCTGCCCCACCTTCGGCGTGCCGGAGATCCTCAGGCCCGTTACCGACGGCGCGTCATAGGCTGCCATCGTCGGACTATCCTGTACCGCACCGGTCAGCGACGGCTGGCTGCTGCCCTTCGGCGTTACCATTACCCGCACGTTGTAACCCGCATAGCTGTCCGGCAGCGTAAACGTGCTTGCCGTGCCGCCTGCGGCATTCTTCCATGCTGCACCATCCTGCCACTGCCACTGGAAGCTGG
>NZ_JADBQK010000041.1:0-26022 GCF_014895885.1 Enterobacter cloacae complex sp. P17RS | reverse complement strand
GGCGTTGTTGCTAAAGTTCTGGGCTAATTAATTATCCCTGAATAAAAAAGGACGCTTCGGCGTCCTTTTTTGTTTTCTGTACCTTTCCTTGTCACAAAATTTCGCATTTTTTAACCGCTCCCGGCCCGTATCCTGGCGTATGTGCTATTGTAATCATAACCATTCTCACTTACACTTTGCGCATATTTTGAACGGGAGTCTCTATGTACGTTTGTTTATGTAATGGTGTAAGCGACAAAAAAATTCGTCAGGCCGTTCGCCAGTTTCAGCCACAATCTTTCCAGCAGCTTCGCAAATTTGTTCCGGTGGGAAATCAATGCGGTAAATGCGTTCGCACAGCGCGTGAGATCATGCAGGACGAACTGATGCAGATCCCGGAATTCAAAGAGATCGCGTAAGCCTCTATCTTTTTTTTGACATCCCCGTAGCCCGTTCTACGCTTCAATGAGTGGAAGCGGAGGGACTATATAATGAAAGGTGATGTTAAAATCATAAGTTATCTCAATAAATTATTGGGAAATGAGCTTGTCGCAATCAACCAGTACTTTCTTCACGCGAGAATGTTTAAAAACTGGGGTCTGACACGTCTGAATGACGTTGAGTACCATGAATCTATAGATGAGATGAAACACGCTGATAAATACATCGAGCGTATCTTATTCCTTGAAGGCATCCCAAACCTGCAGGATCTCGGCAAGCTGGGCATCGGTGAGGATGTCGAAGAGATGCTGCGTTCTGACCTCCGGCTGGAGCTGGAAGGTGCGAAAGATCTGCGCGAAGCCATTGCTTATGCTGACAGCGTCCATGACTATGTGAGCCGCGATATGATGATCCAGATCCTTGCCGATGAAGAAGGCCACATTGACTGGCTGGAAACCGAGCTGGATCTCATTAGCAAAATTGGACTTCAAAACTACCTACAGTCTCAGATCAAAGTGGAAAATTAATCAGATTTTCCCATCCAACGCATAAACCCGCTGCTGCCAGAAATGGTCCAAAAGGCAGTGGGTTTTTTAATGCTCCTTTATCTGAGGTGAGAAATGAAAAAACAAGAATGCAAAGCAGCGCCATAAGCGCGGCGAGTAACGCCAGTTTAGGCAGTATGCACCAGCCATGCCACGCACCAAGTCCTGCCAGATACTTCACATCGCCATATCCCATTCCTTCCCGCCGGCAGATAAGCCGATAGCCCCAGTAAATCGTGGCAAAACCAAGATATCCAGCCACCGCTCCCATTACGGCACTCGGCAGAAAATCAGGATGGATAAAGACCTGGTAGAGCAGGCCCGTCCAGAGCAACGGGCAGAGAAATTTATCGGGCAGCAAACCGTCGCGAATATCAGCGCGTACGAGTAAGGCCGTCAGAGAAAAATAGATCATCAGGAAGGGGAGGGTGGTTAGCATGGAAAAGGCCTCAAAAGGTTTTGAGCGCATACTCGTTACAATCTGCCTGTCCGGCAACGCACAAAAACAGCAATTGCGTAGCGGCTTCAAATAAAAAAATTCAGAAAGGATATACGGCGTAAAAAGTTGCGCAGTCCTACGCATACTGAGCCTTTGACGCTTAATTTCTAAACGGCACTTGCGTCTTTCTCTGATTTACGTATAATGCGCGGGCTTGTCGTAATTGACGGCGGGTTCAATCAGAACCAGAGTAGCTCATTTTGTTACTCAACAATGCTCCCAATTGGGGGGCTACGTAAGAACGGTTACACTCTCCCATCAATCGTAATGGGTTTGAGGAGTAATCATTTTCGTTTATAAAATAATTGGAGCTCTGGTCTCATGCAGAACCAAAGAATCCGTATCCGCCTTAAAGCGTTTGATCATCGTCTGATCGATCAATCAACCGCGGAAATCGTCGAGACTGCTAAGCGCACTGGTGCGCAAGTCCGTGGTCCGATCCCGCTGCCGACCCGCAAAGAGCGCTTCACCGTTCTGATCTCCCCGCACGTCAACAAAGACGCGCGCGATCAGTACGAAATCCGCACTCACAAGCGTCTGGTTGACATCGTTGAGCCAACTGAGAAAACCGTTGATGCTCTGATGCGTCTGGATCTGGCTGCCGGTGTAGACGTGCAGATCAGCCTGGGTTAATCAGGTCATCGAGCGATTGAGAGGTTGAAACAATGATTGGTTTAGTCGGTAAAAAAGTGGGTATGACCCGCATCTTCACTGAAGATGGCGTTTCTATCCCAGTAACCGTAATCGAAGTTGAAGCAAACCGCGTTACTCAGGTTAAAGATCTGGCTAACGATGGCTACCGCGCTATTCAGGTTACCACTGGTGCTAAAAAAGCTAACCGTGTAACCAAACCAGAAGCGGGTCACTTCGCTAAAGCTGGCGTAGAAGCTGGCCGTGGTCTGTGGGAATTCCGTCTTGCTGAAGGCGAAGAGTTCACCGTAGGTCAGGACATTAGCGTTGAGCTGTTTGCTGACGTTAAAAAAGTTGACGTAACCGGTACCTCTAAAGGTAAAGGTTTTGCTGGTACCGTTAAGCGCTGGAACTTCCGTACCCAGGACGCTACTCACGGTAACTCCTTGTCTCACCGCGTTCCGGGTTCTATCGGTCAGAACCAGACTCCGGGCAAAGTGTTCAAAGGCAAGAAAATGGCAGGTCAGCTGGGTAACGAACGTGTAACCGTTCAGAGCCTGGACGTAGTACGTGTTGACGCTGAGCGCAACCTGCTGCTGGTTAAAGGTGCGGTCCCGGGTGCAACCGGTAGCGACCTGATCGTTAAACCAGCTGTGAAGGCGTAAGGGGATAGCAATGGAATTAGTATTGAAAGACGCGCAGAGCGCGCTGACTGTTTCCGAAACTACCTTCGGTCGTGATTTCAACGAAGCGCTGGTTCACCAGGTTGTTGTTGCTTATGCAGCTGGTGCTCGTCAGGGTACTCGTGCTCAGAAGACTCGTGCTGAAGTAACTGGTTCTGGCAAAAAGCCATGGCGCCAGAAAGGTACCGGCCGTGCGCGTTCAGGTTCTATCAAGAGCCCGATCTGGCGTTCAGGTGGCGTGACCTTCGCTGCGCGTCCACAGGACCACAGTCAAAAAGTTAACAAAAAGATGTACCGCGGCGCGCTGAAAAGCATCCTGTCCGAACTGGTACGTCAGGATCGTCTGATCGTTGTCGAGAAGTTCTCTGTTGAAGCGCCTAAAACTAAGCTGCTGGCACAGAAACTGAAAGACATGGCTCTGGAAGATGTGCTGATCATCACCGGTGAGCTGGACGAGAACCTGTTCCTGGCCGCACGTAACCTGCACAAGGTTGACGTACGCGATGCGACTGGTATCGACCCGGTTAGCCTGATCGCCTTCGACAAAGTCGTAATGACTGCTGATGCTGTTAAGCAAGTTGAGGAGATGCTGGCATGATTCGTGAAGAACGTCTGCTGAAGGTGCTTCGCGCACCGCACGTTTCTGAAAAAGCGTCTACTGCGATGGAAAAAACAAACACCATCGTTCTCAAAGTTGCTAAAGACGCGACCAAAGCAGAGATCAAAGCTGCTGTGCAGAAACTGTTTGAAGTCGAAGTCGAAGTCGTTAACACCCTGGTAGTTAAAGGGAAAGTTAAACGTCACGGACAGCGTATCGGTCGTCGTAGCGACTGGAAAAAAGCTTACGTCACCCTGAAAGAAGGCCAGAACCTGGACTTCGTTGGCGGCGCTGAGTAAGTCGGAGGAGTAATACAATGGCAGTTGTTAAATGTAAACCGACATCTCCGGGTCGTCGCCACGTAGTTAAAGTGGTTAACCCTGAGCTGCACAAGGGCAAACCTTTTGCTCCGTTGCTGGAAAAAAACAGCAAATCCGGTGGTCGTAACAACAATGGCCGTATCACCACTCGTCACATCGGTGGTGGCCACAAGCAGGCTTATCGTATTGTTGACTTCAAACGCAACAAAGACGGTATCCCAGCAGTTGTTGAACGTCTTGAGTACGATCCGAACCGTTCCGCGAACATCGCGCTGGTTCTGTACAAAGACGGCGAACGCCGTTACATCCTGGCCCCTAAAGGCCTGAAAGCTGGCGACCAGATTCAGTCTGGCGTTGATGCTGCAATCAAAGCAGGCAACACCCTGCCGATGCGCAATATCCCGGTTGGTTCTACCGTTCATAACGTAGAAATGAAACCAGGTAAAGGCGGTCAGCTGGCACGTTCCGCTGGTACTTACGTTCAGATCGTTGCGCGTGACGGTGCTTATGTCACCCTGCGTCTGCGTTCTGGTGAAATGCGTAAAGTCGAAGCAGACTGCCGCGCTACTCTGGGCGAAGTTGGCAATGCTGAGCATATGCTGCGCGTTCTGGGTAAAGCTGGTGCTGCACGCTGGCGTGGTGTTCGTCCTACCGTTCGCGGTACTGCGATGAACCCAGTCGACCACCCACATGGTGGTGGTGAAGGTCGTAACTTTGGTAAGCACCCGGTAACTCCGTGGGGCGTTCAGACCAAAGGTAAGAAGACCCGCAGCAACAAGCGTACTGATAAATTTATCGTACGTCGCCGTAGCAAATAATTTTAGAGGATAAGCCATGCCACGTTCTCTCAAGAAAGGTCCTTTTATTGACCTGCACTTGCTGAAGAAGGTAGAGAAAGCGGTGGAAAGCGGAGACAAGAAGCCCCTGCGCACTTGGTCCCGTCGTTCAACGATCTTTCCTAACATGATCGGTTTGACCATCGCTGTCCATAATGGTCGTCAGCACGTTCCAGTCTTTGTTACCGACGAAATGGTTGGTCACAAACTGGGTGAATTCGCACCGACTCGTACTTATCGCGGCCACGCTGCTGATAAAAAAGCGAAGAAGAAATAAGGTAGGAGGAAGAGATGGAAACTTTAGCTCAACATCGCCATGCTCGTTCTTCTGCACAGAAGGTTCGCCTTGTTGCTGACCTGATTCGCGGTAAGAAAGTGTCGCAGGCCCTGGACATCCTGACCTATACCAACAAGAAAGCTGCGGTATTGGTCAAGAAAGTACTGGAATCTGCCATTGCTAACGCTGAACACAACGATGGCGCTGACATCGACGATCTGAAAGTCGCGAAAATTTTCGTAGATGAAGGCCCAAGCATGAAGCGCATTATGCCGCGTGCGAAAGGTCGTGCAGATCGCATCCTGAAGCGCACCAGCCACATTACTGTGGTTGTGTCCGATCGCTGAGACTCTGGAGACTAGCAATGGGTCAGAAAGTACATCCTAATGGTATTCGCCTGGGTATTGTAAAACCATGGAACTCTACCTGGTTTGCGAACACCAAAGAATTCGCTGACAACCTGGACAGCGATTTTAAAGTACGTCAGTACCTGACTAAGGAACTGGCTAAAGCGTCTGTATCTCGTATCGTTATCGAGCGTCCAGCGAAGAGCATCCGTGTGACTATTCACACTGCTCGTCCTGGCATCGTTATCGGTAAGAAAGGCGAAGACGTAGAAAAACTGCGCAAGGTCGTAGCGGATATCGCTGGCGTTCCTGCACAGATCAATATCGCTGAAGTTCGTAAGCCTGAACTGGACGCTAAATTGGTTGCTGACAGCATCACTTCTCAGCTGGAACGTCGTGTTATGTTCCGTCGTGCTATGAAGCGTGCTGTACAGAACGCAATGCGTCTGGGCGCTAAAGGTATCAAAGTTGAAGTTAGCGGCCGTCTGGGCGGCGCGGAAATCGCACGTACCGAATGGTACCGTGAAGGTCGCGTACCGCTGCACACTCTGCGTGCTGACATCGACTACAACACCTCTGAAGCGCACACCACTTACGGTGTAATCGGCGTTAAGGTATGGATCTTCAAAGGTGAGATCCTGGGTGGTATGGCTGCTGTTGAACAACCGGAAAAACCGGCTGCTCAACCTAAAAAGCAGCAGCGTAAAGGCCGTAAATAAGGAGCGTCGCTGATGTTACAACCAAAGCGTACAAAATTCCGTAAAGTGCACAAAGGCCGCAACCGTGGTCTGGCGCAGGGTACGGATGTTAGCTTCGGCACTTTCGGTCTGAAAGCTGTTGGCCGTGGTCGTCTGACTGCACGTCAGATCGAAGCAGCACGTCGTGCAATGACCCGTGCAGTTAAGCGTCAAGGTAAGATCTGGATCCGTGTATTCCCGGACAAACCGATCACCGAGAAGCCACTGGAAGTTCGTATGGGTAAAGGTAAAGGTAACGTGGAGTACTGGGTTGCCTTGATCCAACCGGGCAAAGTCCTTTATGAAATGGACGGTGTTCCGGAAGAGCTGGCCCGTGAAGCCTTCGGCCTGGCAGCAGCGAAACTGCCTATCAAAACCACCTTTGTAACTAAGACGGTGATGTAATGAAAGCAAAAGAGCTGCGTGAAAAAAGCGTTGAAGAGCTGAACGCTGAGCTGCTGAACCTGCTGCGTGAGCAGTTCAACCTGCGCATGCAGGCTGCAAGTGGCCAGCTGCAACAGACTCACCTGCTGAAGCAAGTGCGTCGCAATGTTGCACGCGTTAAGACTTTACTGACTCAGAAGGCGGGTGCGTAATGACCGATAAAATCCGTACTCTGCAAGGTCGTGTTGTTAGCGACAAAATGGAGAAATCCATTGTTGTAGCTATCGAACGTATTGTGAAACACCCGATCTACGGTAAATTCATCAAGCGTACGACCAAACTGCACGTACATGACGAGAACAACGAATGTGGTATCGGCGACAAGGTTGAAATCCGTGAATGCCGTCCACTGTCCAAGACTAAGTCCTGGACGCTGGTTCGCGTTGTAGAGAAAGCGGTTCTGTAATACAGTACGCCTTCTCAATACGAATAAACGGCTCAGCGATGAGCCGTTTATTTTTTCTACCCATATTGCAGAAGCGGTGTTATAATGCCGCGCCCTCGATATGGGGCTTTTTAACGGCTCTGATTTTAGAGTCTCAGGTAGTAGTTGACATTAGCGGAGCACTAAAATGATCCAAGAACAGACTATGCTGAACGTCGCCGACAACTCCGGTGCACGTCGCGTAATGTGTATCAAGGTTCTGGGTGGCTCGCACCGTCGCTACGCAGGCGTAGGCGACATCATCAAGATCACCATCAAGGAAGCAATTCCACGTGGTAAGGTCAAAAAAGGTGATGTGCTGAAGGCGGTAGTGGTGCGCACCAAGAAGGGTGTTCGTCGCCCTGACGGTTCTGTCATTCGCTTCGATGGTAATGCATGCGTTATTTTAAACAATAACAGCGAGCAGCCTATCGGCACGCGTATCTTTGGGCCGGTAACTCGTGAACTTCGTACTGAGAAGTTCATGAAAATTATCTCTCTGGCACCAGAAGTACTCTAAGGAGCGAATCATGGCAGCGAAAATCCGTCGTGATGACGAAGTTATCGTGTTAACCGGTAAAGATAAAGGTAAACGCGGTAAAGTAAAAAATGTTCTGTCTTCCGGCAAACTTGTCGTTGAAGGTATCAACCTGGTTAAGAAACATCAGAAGCCGGTTCCGGCCCTGAACCAACCAGGCGGCATCGTTGAAAAAGAAGCTGCTATTCAGGTTTCTAACGTTGCAATCTTCAATGCGGCTACCGGTAAGGCTGACCGTGTAGGCTTTAGATTCGAAGACGGCAAAAAAGTCCGTTTCTTCAAGTCTAACAGCGAAACTATCAAGTAATTTGGAGTAGTACGATGGCGAAACTGCATGATTACTACAAAGACGAAGTAGTTAAGAAACTCATGACCGAGTTTAACTACAATTCTGTCATGCAAGTCCCTCGGGTCGAGAAGATCACCCTGAACATGGGTGTTGGTGAAGCGATCGCTGACAAGAAACTGCTGGATAACGCAGCAGCTGATCTGACAGCAATCTCCGGTCAAAAACCGCTGATCACCAAAGCACGCAAATCTGTTGCAGGCTTCAAAATCCGTCAGGGCTATCCGATCGGCTGTAAAGTAACTCTGCGTGGCGAACGCATGTGGGAGTTCTTTGAGCGCCTGATCACTATTGCTGTTCCACGTATCCGTGACTTCCGTGGCCTGTCCGCGAAGTCTTTCGACGGTCGTGGTAACTACAGCATGGGTGTCCGTGAGCAGATCATCTTCCCAGAAATCGACTACGATAAAGTCGACCGCGTGCGTGGTTTGGATATTACCATTACCACTACTGCGAAATCTGACGAAGAAGGCCGTGCTCTGCTGGCTGCCTTTGACTTCCCGTTCCGCAAGTAAGGTAGGGTTACTGAATGGCTAAGCAATCAATGAAAGCACGCGAAGTAAAGCGCGTAGCTTTAGCTGATAAATTCTTCGCTAAACGCGCTGAACTGAAAGCGATCATTTCTGATGTGAACGCTTCCGACGAAGATCGTTGGAATGCGGTTCTCAAGCTGCAGTCTCTGCCGCGTGATTCCAGCCCGTCTCGTCAGCGTAACCGCTGTCGTCAAACAGGTCGTCCACATGGTTATGTGGGCAAGTTTGGGTTGAGCCGTATCAAACTGCGTGAAGCCGCCATGCGCGGTGAAGTGCCAGGCTTGAAAAAGGCTAGCTGGTAATTACCAATTGAATCACGGGAGTAAAGACAGATGAGCATGCAAGATCCGATCGCGGATATGCTGACCCGTATCCGTAACGGTCAGGCCGCGAACAAAGTTGCGGTCACCATGCCTTCCGCCAAGCTGAAAGTGGCAATTGCCAACGTGCTGAAGGAAGAAGGTTTTATCGAAGATTTTAAAGTTGAAGGCGACACCAAGCCGGAACTGGAACTTACTCTCAAGTATTTCCAGGGTAAAGCTGTTGTAGAAAGCATTCAGCGTGTCAGCCGCCCAGGTCTGCGCATCTATAAGAAAAAAGATGAGCTGCCAAAAGTTATGGCTGGCCTTGGTATCGCAGTTGTTTCTACCTCTAAAGGTGTTATGACTGATCGTGCAGCGCGCCAAGCTGGTCTTGGTGGCGAAATTATCTGCTACGTAGCCTAATCGGAGGAAAGAATGTCTCGTGTTGCTAAAGCACCGGTCGTTATTCCTGCCGGCGTTGATGTAAAAATCGACGGTCAGGTTATTACGATCAAAGGTAAAAACGGCGAGCTGACTCGTACCCTCAACAAAGCTGTTGAAGTTAAACATGCAGATAACGCTCTGACCTTCGGTCCACGTGATGGTTTCGTGGATGGATGGGCTCAGGCTGGTACCGCGCGTGCCCTGCTGAACTCAATGGTTGTTGGTGTTACCGAAGGCTTCACTAAAAAGCTTCAGCTGGTTGGTGTAGGTTATCGTGCAGCTATCAAAGGGAATGCAGTAGGCCTGTCTCTGGGCTTCTCACACCCTGTTGAGCATCCGCTGCCGGCCGGTATCACTGCAGAATGTCCGACTCAAACTGAAATCGTGCTGAAAGGCGCTGATAAACAGCTGATCGGTCAGGTTGCAGCAGATCTGCGCGCCTACCGTCGTCCTGAGCCTTACAAAGGCAAGGGTGTTCGTTACGCCGACGAAGTCGTGCGTACCAAAGAGGCTAAGAAGAAGTAAGGTAACACTATGGATAAGAAATCTGCTCGTATCCGTCGTGCGACCCGCGCACGCCGCAAGCTCAAAGAGCTGGGTGCAACTCGCCTGGTGGTACATCGTACCCCGCGTCATATTTACGCACAGGTAATTGCACCGAACGGTTCTGAAGTTCTGGTAGCTGCTTCTACTGTAGAAAAAGCTATCTCAGAACAATTGAAGTACACCGGTAACAAAGACGCCGCTGCAGCTGTAGGTAAAGCTGTTGCAGAACGCGCTCTGGAAAAAGGCATCAGCAATGTTTCCTTTGACCGTTCCGGGTTCCAATATCATGGTCGTGTCCAGGCACTGGCAGATGCTGCCCGTGAAGCTGGCCTTCAGTTCTAAGGTAGAGGTGTAAGATGGCTCACATCGAAAAACAGGCTGGCGAACTGCAGGAAAAGCTGATCGCGGTAAACCGCGTATCTAAAACCGTTAAAGGTGGTCGTATTTTCTCCTTCACAGCTCTGACTGTAGTAGGCGATGGTAACGGTCGCGTTGGTTTTGGTTACGGTAAAGCGCGTGAAGTTCCAGCAGCGATCCAGAAAGCGATGGAAAAAGCCCGTCGCAATATGATTAACGTCGCGCTGAACAACGGCACCCTGCAGCACCCAGTTAAAGGTGTTCACACGGGTTCTCGTGTATTCATGCAGCCAGCTTCAGAAGGTACCGGTATCATCGCCGGTGGTGCAATGCGCGCCGTTCTGGAAGTTGCTGGGGTTCATAACGTTCTGGCTAAAGCATATGGTTCCACCAACCCGATCAACGTGGTTCGTGCAACTATTGATGGCCTGGAAAATATGAATTCTCCAGAAATGGTCGCTGCCAAGCGTGGTAAATCCGTTGAAGAAATTCTGGGGTAATTGACCATGGCAAAGACTATTAAAATCACTCAAACCCGCAGTGCAATCGGTCGTCTGCCGAAACACAAGGCAACGCTGCTTGGCCTGGGTCTGCGTCGTATTGGTCATACCGTTGAGCGCGAGGATACTCCTGCTGTTCGTGGTATGGTCAACGCGGTTTACTTCATGGTTAAAGTTGAGGAGTAAGAGATGCGTTTAAATACTCTGTCTCCGGCCGAAGGCTCTAAAAAGGCGGGTAAACGCCTGGGTCGTGGTATCGGTTCTGGCCTCGGCAAAACCGGTGGTCGTGGTCACAAAGGTCAGAACTCTCGTTCTGGCGGTGGCGTACGTCGCGGTTTCGAGGGTGGCCAGATGCCACTGTACCGTCGTCTGCCGAAGTTCGGCTTCACCTCTCGCAAAGCAGCGATCACAGCGGAAATCCGTCTGTCTGACCTGGCGAAAGTTGAAGGCGGCGTTGTAGACCTGAACACGCTGAAAGCGGCTAACATTATCGGTATTCAGATCGAGTTTGCGAAAGTGATCCTGTCTGGTGAAGTTTCTACTCCGGTAACTGTTCGTGGCCTGCGTGTTACTAAAGGTGCTCGTGCTGCTATCGAAGCTGCTGGCGGTAAAATTGAGGAATAAGTAGCAGATGGCTAAGCAACCGGGATTAGATTTTCAAAGTGCCAAAGGTGGATTTGGCGAGCTGAAACGCAGACTGCTGTTTGTTATCGGCGCGCTGATTGTGTTCCGTATTGGCTCTTTTATTCCGATCCCTGGTATCGATGCCGCTGTACTTGCCAAACTGCTTGAGCAACAGCGAGGCACCATCATTGAAATGTTCAACATGTTCTCTGGTGGTGCTCTCAGCCGTGCTTCTATCTTTGCTCTGGGTATTATGCCGTACATTTCGGCATCGATTATTATCCAGCTGCTGACGGTCGTTCATCCGGCCCTGGCAGAGCTGAAGAAAGAAGGGGAGTCTGGACGTCGTAAGATTAGTCAGTACACCCGTTACGGTACTCTGGTGCTGGCAATATTCCAGTCGATCGGTATTGCTACCGGTCTGCCGAATATGCCTGGTATGCAGGGCCTGGTATTAAACCCAGGCTTTGCATTCTATTTCACCGCTGTTGTTAGTCTGGTCACAGGGACGATGTTCCTGATGTGGCTCGGCGAACAGATTACTGAGCGTGGTATCGGTAACGGTATCTCAATCATTATCTTCGCCGGTATCGTTGCGGGACTCCCGCCGGCCATCGCCCATACTATCGAGCAAGCGCGTCAAGGCGACCTGCACTTCCTCCTGTTGCTGTTGGTTGCAGTATTAGTATTTGCAGTGACGTTCTTTGTTGTCTTCGTTGAACGTGGTCAACGCCGCATTGTGGTGAACTACGCTAAGCGTCAGCAGGGTCGTCGTGTCTATGCTGCACAGAGCACACATTTACCGCTGAAAGTGAATATGGCGGGGGTTATCCCGGCTATCTTCGCTTCCAGTATTATTCTGTTCCCGGCAACCATCGCGTCATGGTTCGGGGGCGGTACTGGTTGGAACTGGCTGACAACAATTTCGCTGTATTTGCAGCCTGGGCAACCACTTTATGTGTTACTCTATGCGTCTGCGATCATCTTCTTCTGTTTCTTCTACACGGCGTTGGTCTTCAACCCGCGTGAAACAGCAGATAACCTGAAGAAGTCCGGTGCATTTGTACCAGGAATTCGTCCGGGAGAGCAAACGGCGAAGTATATCGATAAAGTAATGACCCGCCTGACTTTGGTTGGTGCGCTTTATATTACTTTTATCTGCCTGATCCCGGAGTTCATGCGTGATGCAATGAAAGTACCGTTCTACTTCGGTGGGACCTCACTGCTTATCGTTGTTGTCGTGATTATGGACTTTATGGCTCAAGTGCAAACTCTGATGATGTCCAGTCAGTATGAGTCTGCATTGAAGAAGGCGAACCTGAAAGGCTACGGCCGCTAATTGGTCGCCTGAGAAGTTACGGAGAGTAAAAATGAAAGTTCGTGCTTCCGTCAAGAAATTATGCCGTAACTGCAAAATCGTTAAGCGTGATGGTGTCATCCGTGTGATTTGCAGTGCCGAGCCGAAGCATAAACAGCGCCAAGGCTGATTATTTCGCATATTTTTCTTGCAAAGTTGGGTTGAGCTGGCTAGATTAGCCAGCCAATCTTTTGTATGTCTGTACGTTTCCATTTGAGTATCCTGAAAACGGGCTTTTCAGCATGGTGCGTACATATTAAATAGTAGGAGTGCATAGTGGCCCGTATAGCAGGCATTAACATTCCTGATCAGAAACATGCTGTGATCGCATTAACTTCGATCTACGGCATCGGCAAGACCCGTTCTAAAGCCATCCTGGCTGCAGCGGGTATCGCTGAAGATGTTAAGATCAGTGAGCTGTCTGAAGGACAAATCGACACGCTGCGTGACGAAGTTGCCAAATTTGTCGTTGAAGGTGATCTGCGCCGTGAAATCAGCATGAGCATCAAGCGCCTGATGGATCTTGGTTGCTATCGCGGTTTGCGTCATCGTCGTGGTCTGCCAGTGCGCGGTCAGCGTACTAAGACCAACGCACGTACCCGTAAGGGTCCGCGCAAACCGATCAAGAAATAATCGGGGTGATTGAATAATGGCAAAGGCACCAGTTCGTGCACGTAAACGTGTAAGAAAACAAGTCTCTGACGGCGTGGCTCATATCCATGCTTCTTTCAACAACACCATCGTTACTATTACTGATCGTCAGGGTAACGCATTGGGTTGGGCAACAGCCGGTGGTTCCGGTTTCCGTGGTTCTCGCAAATCCACTCCGTTCGCAGCTCAGGTTGCAGCAGAGCGTTGCGCTGAAGCCGTAAAAGAATACGGCATCAAGAATCTGGAAGTTATGGTTAAAGGTCCGGGTCCGGGTCGTGAATCTACTGTTCGCGCTCTGAACGCCGCTGGTTTCCGCATCACGAATATTACTGATGTGACTCCGATCCCTCATAACGGTTGTCGTCCGCCGAAAAAACGTCGCGTATAACGCTCGTTTTTTAGGTTAGTTGGAGATAGAAAATGGCAAGATATTTGGGTCCTAAGCTCAAGCTGAGCCGTCGTGAGGGCACCGACTTATTCCTTAAGTCTGGCGTTCGCGCGATCGATACCAAGTGTAAAATTGAACAAGCTCCTGGCCAGCACGGTGCGCGTAAACCGCGTCTGTCTGACTATGGTGTGCAGTTGCGTGAAAAGCAAAAAGTTCGCCGTATGTACGGTGTGCTGGAGCGTCAGTTCCGTAACTACTATAAAGAAGCAGCACGTCTGAAAGGCAACACAGGTGAAAACCTGCTGGCTCTGCTGGAAGGTCGTCTGGACAACGTTGTATACCGTATGGGCTTCGGCGCTACTCGTGCTGAATCACGTCAGCTGGTTAGCCACAAAGCAATCATGGTAAACGGTCGTGTTGTTAACATCGCTTCTTATCAGGTTAAAGCGAATGACGTTGTTAGCATTCGTGAGAAAGCGAAAAAGCAATCTCGCGTGAAGGCCGCTCTGGAGCTGGCTGAGCAGCGTGAAAAGCCAACCTGGCTGGAAGTTGATGCTGGCAAGATGGAAGGTACGTTCAAGCGTCAGCCTGAGCGTTCTGATCTGTCTGCGGACATTAACGAACACCTGATCGTCGAGCTTTACTCCAAGTAAAGCTTAGTACCAAAGAGAGGACACAATGCAGGGTTCTGTGACAGAGTTTCTAAAACCGCGCCTGGTAGATATCGAGCAAGTGAGTTCGACGCACGCCAAGGTGACCCTTGAGCCTTTAGAGCGTGGCTTTGGCCATACTCTGGGTAACGCACTGCGCCGTATTCTGCTCTCATCGATGCCGGGTTGCGCGGTGACCGAGGTTGAGATTGATGGTGTACTTCATGAGTACAGCACCAAAGAAGGCGTTCAGGAAGATATCCTTGAAATCCTGCTCAACCTGAAAGGGCTGGCGGTGAGAGTTCAGGGTAAAGATGAAGTTATTCTTACTCTGAATAAATCTGGCATTGGCCCTGTGACTGCAGCCGACATCACCCACGACGGTGATGTTGAAATCGTCAAGCCGCAGCACGTGATCTGCCACCTGACCGATGAGAACGCAGCTATTAGCATGCGTATCAAAGTTCAGCGCGGTCGTGGTTATGTGCCGGCTTCTGCCCGAATTCATTCGGAAGAAGATGAGCGCCCAATCGGCCGTCTGCTGGTCGACGCATGCTACAGCCCTGTAGAGCGTATTGCCTACAATGTTGAAGCAGCGCGTGTAGAACAGCGTACCGACCTGGACAAGCTGGTCATCGAAATGGAAACCAACGGCACAATCGATCCTGAAGAGGCGATTCGTCGTGCGGCAACCATCCTGGCAGAACAACTGGAAGCTTTCGTTGACTTACGTGATGTACGTCAGCCAGAAGTGAAAGAAGAGAAACCAGAATTCGATCCGATCCTGCTGCGCCCTGTTGACGATCTCGAATTGACTGTCCGCTCTGCTAACTGCCTCAAGGCAGAAGCTATCCACTATATCGGTGATCTGGTACAGCGTACCGAGGTTGAGTTGCTGAAAACGCCGAACCTGGGTAAAAAATCTCTTACCGAGATTAAAGACGTGCTGGCTTCACGTGGTCTGTCTCTGGGCATGCGCCTGGAAAACTGGCCACCGGCAAGCATTGCTGACGAGTAACCGGATCACAGGTTAAGGTTTTACTGAGAAGGATAAGGTCATGCGCCATCGTAAGAGTGGTCGTCAACTGAACCGCAACAGCAGCCATCGCCAGGCTATGTTCCGCAACATGGCAGGTTCACTGGTTCGTCATGAAATCATCAAGACGACCCTGCCTAAAGCGAAAGAGCTGCGTCGCGTAGTTGAGCCGCTGATTACTCTTGCCAAGACTGACAGCGTTGCTAATCGTCGTCTGGCATTCGCCCGTACTCGTGATAACGAGATCGTGGCAAAACTGTTTAACGAACTGGGCCCGCGTTTCGCGAGCCGTGCCGGTGGTTACACTCGCATTCTGAAGTGTGGTTTCCGTGCAGGCGACAACGCGCCGATGGCTTACATCGAGCTGGTTGATCGTTCAGAGAAAGCAGAAGCTGCTGCAGAGTAATCTGCAGTAACGTAAAAAAACCCGCCTCGGCGGGTTTTTTTATATCCGCGTTATCCCCACTTCTCTACAATACCTGTATTAATTTTGTTCATCCCCTGGAGCTGATGATGTGGTTGCTTGACCAGTGGGCAGAACGCCATATTCGCGATGCCCAAAATAAAGGCGATTTCGACAATCTTCCCGGGCGCGGCGAACCTCTTGAACTTGAAGATGATTCGCATATTGCGCCTGAACTCCGGGCTGGATACCGTTTGCTAAAAAATGCTGGCTGCCTCCCGCCCGAGCTTGAGCAGCGCAGAGAGGCTGTTGAACTTGTCGATCTGCTAAAAGGGATCCGCCAGGACGATCCTCGACATAAAGAACTTAGCCGCAGGCTTGCTCTGATCGAGCTCAAGCTGCGCCAGGCAGGAATGAGCACGGAATTCCTGCATGGGGAATACGGTGAAATATTGATGAAGAAGATAAACGAGGAGTAGCGATGTACCGTATCGGTGAACTTGCAAAGCTCGCGAACGTAACGCCGGACACTATCCGATATTACGAAAAGCAGCAGATGATCGATCATGAGGTACGCACGGAAGGCGGCTTTCGGCTTTATACCGATAACGATCTGCAACGTCTGAGATTCATACGCTACGCCCGACAGCTTGGCTTCACGCTTGATTCGATCCGCGAGTTATTATCGATCCGCATCGATCCTGAGCATCACACTTGTCAGGAATCCAAAAGCATCGTGCAAGCCCGGCTTGAAGAAGTTGAAGCCCGTATTCTGGAACTGCAAACCATGCAGCGCTCTTTGCAAAGGTTGAATGATGCCTGCTGCGGAACGACTCATAGCAGTATTTATTGTTCAATTCTGGAAGCCCTTGAACAGGGAGCCAGTGGAGAAACTCGGGGATGTTGATTTTTAATCTACTCGGGTCTAGACTTCCGTCGTCATAAACCATGCTCAGGAGAAATTATGAGCCGCTATCAGCACACGAAGGGACAAATTAAAGATAATGCCATCGAGGCTTTACTTCACGACCCGCTTTTTCGACAGCGCGTTGAAAAGAATAAAAAAGGGAAGGGGAGTTATCTGCGTAAAGACAAACATGCAAAACGGGGTAACTGGGAGGCCAGTGGCAAGCAAGCGAAGCGCTTATTTACCACTGGCCTTCCTGTTTTTAACTGCTGATTAAACGCGGTTATTCTGCTCTTTTAACAGATCGCGAATTTCACTCAGTAACACTTCTTCTTTCGTTGGTGCAGGCGCTGCTGCTGGCTCTTCTTTTTTACGGTTGAGCCGGTTAATCAGCTTGATAGCCATAAAGATAGCAAACGCCACAATCACGAAATCAAATACGTTCTGGATAAACACGCCGTAGTGCATTACTACTGCCGGGATATCACCCTGGGCTTCACGCAGCGTGAACGCGAACTGTTTGAAATCAATGCCCCCGATTAGCAGCCCTAAAGGTGGCATGATGATGTCCGCTACTAATGATGAAACAATCTTGCCGAATGCCGCACCAATAATGACACCCACAGCCAAATCAACCACGTTCCCGCGCATCGCAAATTCGCGAAATTCTTTAATAAAACTCATTATGTTCTCCTTGTGCCAGCTGACGACTATAAGTTTAACAAATGATTAGCCAATTGCCATTCGGGATAATTAAACGTTATGAAAATAAAAGGCACAGAAATAAAGAGGGTAAAGTGCGGGGGCTCTATTGAGAGCCCCGACGTATTAAAGGAAGAATGGACTAGGCTGGAATAAACGTTCGACGTCGGTAATAAATTTTTTATCGGTAAGGAACATAATTACGTGGTCGCCTTGCTCAATACGCAAATTATCATTGGCGATCATGACATCATTCCCGCGCACTACGGCGCCGATAATAGTGCCCGGCGGCAGCTTAATTTCGTCGATGGCGCGGCCCACAACGCGTGACGTGGTTTCATCTCCATGAGCTACCGCTTCAATGGCTTCTGCCACCCCGCGACGCAGAGATGAAACGCCGACAATGTCCGCTTTACGTACATGGCTCAGCAGAGCGGAAATGGTCGCCTGCTGCGGTGAAATGGCAATATCAATAACGCTGCCCTGAACCAGGTCGACATACGCCTTGCGCTGGATAAGCACCATGACCTTCTTTGCTCCCATACGTTTGGCGAGCATGGCGGACATAATATTCGCCTCGTCATCGTTCGTGACGGCAATAAAGAGATCAACTTGATCAATATGCTCTTCAGCCAATAATTCCTGATCCGACGCGTCGCCATAAAATACGATCGTATTTTGCAGTTTTTCCGCCAGCTCAGAAGCACGCTGTTGATCGCGCTCGATCAATTTCACGCTGTAGTCTTTTTCCAGCCTTCGCGCCAGGCCCGCGCCGATATTGCCACCGCCGACCAGCATAATGCGTTTATAAGGCTTTTCGAGACGCTGCAACTCACTCATCACCGCACGAATATGCTGAGAGGCCGCAATGAAGAAGACCTCATCCCCCGCTTCGACAATCGTGGAGCCTTGAGGACGAATAGGTCTGTCGTGGCGGAAAATGGCGGCAACGCGTGTATCGATATGCGGCATGTGCTCACGCATTGTGGAAAGCGCATTGCCGATCAACGGGCCGCCGTAATAGGCCTTAACGACGGCAAGACTGACCTTACCTTCGGCAAAGTTCACCACCTGCAGTGCGCCTGGATATTCGATCAGACGATAGATATTGTCGATAACCAGCTGTTCTGGCGCGATGAGATGGTCAATAGGAACCGCTTCTGAATTAAAGAGCTTCTCAGCATCGCGGACATAGTCCGGAGAACGGATGCGCGCGATTCGGTTAGGGGTGTTGAAAAGCGAGTAGGCCACCTGACAGGCCACCATATTGGTTTCGTCAGAACTGGTCACCGCAACGAGCATGTCTGCATCGTCGGCGCCCGCCTCGCGTAGCACGCGCGGGTGTGAGCCATGGCCCTGCACAACGCGAAGGTCAAATTTGTCCTGTAAAACGCGCAGACGATCCCCGTTGGTATCAACGATTGTGATGTCGTTGTTTTCGCCAACCAGGTTTTCCGCCAACGTTCCGCCCACTTGTCCTGCGCCCAGAATGATAATTTTCATATCTCGTGACCTGTTCTCAACATCACTCTTTGATTAGCTTAGCGTAAAAGAAGCCATCGCCTTCTTCCGCGCCCGGCAGGTTTTGCTGACCCGGGCATTCAGGCGTTCCCGTATCGCGCAGCGTTGCGTCCGGGGTACGTTTAAGGAAGGCCGCGATTTGCTGGCTGTTTTCTTCTGGCAATACGGAGCAGGTTGCATAAACCAGCGTGCCGCCGGGTTTTAGATGTGGCCAGATTGCGTCAAGTATGTCCGATTGCAGTTGGGCAAGTTCCTTGATATCGCGATCGCGGCGCAGCCACTTGATATCCGGATGGCGACGAATCACGCCTGTTGCAGAGCAGGGCGCATCCAGCAAAATGCGGTCAAACTGGGTTTCACCACACCATTCTGCGGGCTTGCGTCCGTCGCCCTGCTTAACCTGAGCCTTCATGCCCAGACGCTTGAGGTTGTCGTAGACGCGTGACAGGCGCTGCTCATCGACATCCACGGCCATTACGCTGGCCTGCGGAGCCACTTCAAGAATGTGCGTTGTTTTTCCGCCAGGCGCGGCGCAAAGATCGAGGATCTGTTCCCCGTTTGCTGGTTCAAGCCAGGTCATGCAACCCTGAGCCGAGGCATCCTGTACGGTCACCCAACCTTCATCAAAACCAGGTAAAGCATGTACCGGTGCAGGGGAGGCTAAACGCACGGCATCCGGATAGGCTGCATGCGTGAATCCACTCATTCCGGTTTCTTCCAGTAATGCCAGCCATGCGTCACGGGTGTGGTGATTACGGTTGACGCGTAACCACATCGGTGGGCGTTGATTATTCGCTTCGGCAATGTTTTGCCATTGCTGCGGATACGCTTTTTTAAGGCGATTCAGCAGCCAGTCCGGGTGCAGAAAACGTGTTTCGCTTTCTGCAAATTCAGCCAGTAGCTCATCCTGCTGACGCTGGAACTGACGCAGTACGCCGTTGATCAGCCCTTTCAACTGAGGGCGTTTAATCGCAACGGCACCTTCCACCGTTTCAGCCAGCGCGGCGTGAGGTGGAATGCGGGTATGAAGAAGCTGATAAAACCCCACCATAATCAAATAATGTACGGTGCGCTGTTTGCCAGTCATTGGGCGCGACATCAGCTTATTAATGAGCCACTCAAGCTGAGAAAGGGTGCGCAGGACGCCAAAGCAGAGTTCCTGGAGCAGAGCTTTGTCTTTATCAGATACCTTTTGTTGCAGGGGAGGCAGGATGTTACTCAATGACTGGCCCTGCTCGATAACCTGCTCAACGGCTTTGGCCGCCATACTGCGTAGATTTTGTTTTTTCATAACTATAAAAATAAAAATGCCCGGAAACACCGGGCTTTAAGCATATATTGGATTAGGCAAGACGATTACCCGGTATAAACCATTCGCGACGGGAATTTAATAGATCCTGAGCGCTCATGGCTTTCTTACCGGCCGGTTGCAGCGATTCAAGATTCAGGATCCCTTCTGCTGTCGCAACCTGGATTCCGTTCTTGCTGGCGTCGATAATCGTGCCGGGTTCAGCAGCTGTATTGCCATTAATGACTGACGCTTTCCAGACTTTCACTGGCTGCTCATCAATCTCCATCCAGCTCATCGGCCACGGATTAAAAGCGCGGATGCAGCGTTCAAGTTGAGCGGCAGACAAGGACCAGTCGAGCCGGGCTTCTTCTTTACTCAGTTTTTCAGCATACGTCACCAGCGTCTCATCCTGAACTTCCGGCTTCGCCGTATTATCAGCAAGTTGCTGCAGCGTCTCGATAAGCCCTTGCGGACCAAGGCCTGCAAGTTTGTCATACAGCGTAGCGCTGGTATCGTCTGCAGTAATAGGGCACGCCAGTTTATGCAGCATGTCGCCAGTGTCTAAACCTACGTCCATCTTCATGATTGTGACGCCGGTTTCAGCATCGCCCGCCCACAGGGAGCGCTGGATAGGTGCCGCACCACGCCAGCGCGGGAGCAAGGAGCCGTGCACGTTGATACAACCCAGACGAGGCATATCAAGCACCGCTTTTGGCAGAATTAAACCGTAAGCCACCACGACCATTACGTCGGCGTTCAGGTCAGCAACCAGCTGCTGATTTTCCTGAGGGCGTAAGGATGCGGGCTGGAAAACAGGAAGCCCATGCTCTTCTGCCAGCACCTTTACCGGGCTCGGCATCAGTTTTTTACCGCGACCAGCCGGACGGTCCGGCTGGGTAAAGACGCCGACAACCTGGTGACCAGAAGATAACAGCGCGTCAAGATGACGCGCTGCAAAATCAGGGGTTCCCGCGAAGATAATACGTAGTGTTTTAGACACGATGATCCTTGTATCCGGGGGGACGTTATGCGCGAGAGCGCAAACGATCCAGTTTCTCTACTTTTTGACGAATACGCTGCTGTTTCAACGGCGAGAGATAATCGATAAACAGTTTACCGACCAGGTGATCCATCTCATGCTGAATGCAAATCGCCAGCAGGTCATCTGCCTCCAGTTCGAACGGATTACCGTCACGATCCAGAGCGCGAATTTTCACTTTCTCAGCACGCGGCACTAACGCACGCTGTTCAGGAATAGAAAGACAACCTTCCTCAATGCCCGTTTCACCGCTCTTCTCAAGCAATTCAGGGTTGATCAGCACCAGCCGCTCATCGCGATTTTCAGAAACGTCGATCACGATAATACGCTTGTGAATGTCCACCTGCGTCGCCGCCAGGCCAATGCCTTCTTCGGCGTACATGGTATCGAACATATCATCAACGATACGCTGGATTTCTGCATTCACTTCTTTAACCGGTTCAGCGACGATGCGAAGGCGCTCGTCCGGAATATGTAACACTTGCAAAACTGCCATAAATTTCCAGAGTCGTGTTCAGGAGTTGATAAGAATATTACTTCTATTCTAGACAAATCCCGGGTCGATTGACAGCATCAGTGACCAATCGCAATGATTGCGCAGGCCGCTTATGGCAGGGGGAAAGGATGACGTCTATCGAGATATGGCTACGGCTAATACACACAGGTTCATTATGTGGCGATGGAATGCTGGAAGCGGCTGCACGGCTGCACAAGCAAAAAAATATCGATGCTTCCGCTGTCAGAGACGCCGGGCTGTCAGCAAAACAGGCTGAACGGTTCTTTGCTCCAGATGAGGGTGAGCTGGAGCGAAGTCTGGTGTGGCTTGAGCAGCCGGGAAATCATTTATTGACGGCAACCCATCCGCTTTATCCTCCTTTACTTCGCGCAATTCCTGATTATCCCGGTGCATTATTCGTAAAAGGTAACCCTGAAACGCTTAATGCTGCCCAGCTGGCGGTCGTGGGTAGCCGTGCGCCGTCATGGTATGGAGAACGATGGGGGAAAATTCTGTGCGAACAACTTTCGCAAAGTGGTATCACAATCACCAGCGGACTGGCCTGCGGTATAGACGGTGTTGCTCACAACGCCGCGCTGTCTGTAAACGGGCGTAGCGTGGCCGTACTGGGGAACGGCCTGTTTAGCATTTATCCCCGTCGGCATCAGGCGCTGGCTATGCGGCTTATCGAAGCTGACGGGGCGATAGTGTCTGAGTTCCCTCTTTCGGCTCAGCCCCGGCCGGCAAACTTTCCGCGTCGTAATCGAATCATCAGCGGGCTTAGCCAGGGTGTATTGGTCGTTGAAGCTGCAGTGCGAAGCGGCTCGCTGGTCACTGCACGATGCGCGCTCGATCAGGGGAGGGAGGTTTTCGCCTTACCCGGCCCGATTGGTAACCCGGGGTGTGAAGGACCACACTGGCTGATAAAGCAGGGTGCGACGCCGGTAACAGAAGCGCGGGACATTCTTGAAAATTTGCAATATGGCTTGCAATGTCTGCAGGAAGATCCCGAAAAGCGACATTATTCATCAGATCAGGGAAAGGTGGCATTGCCATTTCCCAAGCTCCTGGCTAACGTAGGAGATGAGGTAACACCTGTTGACGTTGTCGCTGAACGTGCCGGCCAACCTGTGCCAGTAACGGTAGCACAGCTACTCGAACTGGAGTTAGCAGGGTGGATCGCAGCTGTACCCGGCGGCTATGTCCGATTAAGGAGGGCATGCCATGTTCGACGTACTGATGTATTTGTTTGAGACTTACATCCATAACGAAGCAGAAATGCGAGTGGATCAGGACAAATTGACACAGGATCTTACCGATGCGGGGTTTGAGCGGGAAGATATCTATAATGCGTTGATGTGGCTGGAAAAACTGGCTGATTATCAGGAAGGCCTCGCCGAACCGATGCAGCTTGCTTCTGACCCGTTGTCAGTACGCATTTATACCGCAGAAGAGTGTGAAAGGCTGGACGCCAGCTGCCGGGGATTCATCTTATTCCTTGAGCAGATTCAGGTGCTGAACCTCGAAACGAGAGAAATGGTGATAGAGCGTGTCATGGCGCTGGATACGGCAGAATTTGAACTGGAAGATCTGAAATGGGTGATTCTGATGGTTCTGTTTAATATCCCGGGCTGTGAAAATGCCTATCAGCAAATGGAAGAATTACTCTTTGAAGTGAATGAAGGTATGCTGCATTAATTCTATGTGTAGCACCAAGAGTTGTTATGGCCAAATCAGCACTATTCACGGTGCATAAAAACGAGCCCTGCCCGCAGTGCGGGGCTGAACTTGTTATTCGGTCCGGGAAACACGGCCCGTTTCTCGGTTGTTCACACTATCCGGAATGTGATTATGTCCGTCCTCTGAAAAGCCAGGCGGATGGACATATCGTCAAAATTCTGGAAGGACAGCTATGTCCTCTTTGTGGTGGTGAACTAGCGCTACGTCAGGGCCGTTTCGGTATGTTTATTGGCTGTAGCCGTTATCCGGAATGTGAGCATACGGAACAAATTGATAAGCCTGATGAAACGGCGATTGCGTGTCCTCAGTGTCAGCGCGGTCAGCTGGTACAGCGCCGTTCCCGCTATGGTAAGACCTTCCATTCCTGCGATCGCTACCCTGAATGCCAGTTCGTTATCAATTTCAAACCGGTAGCGGGCATCTGCACTCATTGCAACTATCCGCTACTTATCAAGAAGAAAACGGCGCAAGGTATGAAACGCTTCTGCGCCAGCAAACAATGTGGAAAGCCGGTTACGGCGGATCAAAATAGTGAATAATAACCTGCCATCAGGCTCCATTGCGCATGCTGTGGACGTGCTGAAAAATGAAAAAGTCATCGCCTATCCAACTGAAGCTGTTTTTGGGGTCGGTTGCGATCCTGACAGCGAGACGGCTGTGAGCCGCCTGCTTGCCTTAAAACAAAGACCCGTAGAGAAAGGGTTGATTTTGATAGCTGCGAATTACGAGCAGCTTAAGCCCTACATTGATGACTCTATGCTGACACCGGCGCAGCGCGAGACTATTTTCTCCGCATGGCCAGGACCGGTGACCTTTGTTTTCCCGGCGCAGCCGACAACACCGCGCTGGCTGACCGGACGCTTTGATTCCCTCGCCGTTCGCGTCACCGATCATCCTCTGGTGGTTGAGCTTTGCCTGGCATTTGGTAAACCGCTGGTCTCAACCAGCGCCAACCTGACCGGATTGCCACCTTGTCGTACAACCGAAGAAGTGCTGGCACAGTTCGGAAATGACTTCCCGGTTGCTGTTGGAGAGACGGGAGGGCGCCTGAATCCGTCTGAAATTCGCGACGCTTTGACCGGCGAACGTTTTCGCCAGGGGTAATCTCATGGAAACCTATGCTGTTTTTGGTAATCCGATCGCACACAGCAAGTCACCGCTGATCCATCAGCAATTTGCGGAGCAGCTGCAGATAAATCATCCCTATGGCCGCGTACTGGCACCGGTAGATGCATTTATTCCAACGCTCGAGGCTTTTTTCGCCGCAGGTGGCAAAGGTGCGAATGTGACGGTTCCTTTTAAAGAGGAAGCTTTCGAACGTGCTGATGAACTGACCGAGCGCGCTTCTCTTGCTGGTGCAGTAAATACCCTAAAACAGCTTGAGGACGGACGTCTTCTGGGCGACAACACCGACGGAATAGGTTTGCTGAGCGATCTGGAACGACTGTCGTTTATTAAACCTGGGTTCCGGGTCCTGCTGATTGGTGCGGGTGGCGCATCGCGGGGAGTACTGTTACCTCTGCTTTCTCTGGACTGTGCGGTGACCATTACCAACCGAACTTTTTCCCGGGCAGAAGCGCTGGCGGCGTTGTTTGCGCATACCGGCAGCGTAAGTGCGGTCGCGCTTGACGATCTTGCCGAACGTGAGTTCGATCTTGTCATTAATGCCACATCCAGCGGCATCAGTGGCGAAATCCCGGCGATCCCCGCTTCGCTGGTCAGCGCGCACATGTACTTCTATGACATGTTCTATCAGAAAGGGAATACGCCCTTCCTGAACTGGTGCGAACAACACGGTGCGAAACAGTTAGCCGATGGGCTGGGAATGCTGGTGGGGCAGGCTGCGCATGCGGTACTGCTCTGGCACGGGGTGTTGCCTGCAGTCGAGCCGGTCATTGAAAAGCTAAAGCAGGAGCTTTCGGCGTGAATCAGGCTATTCATTTCCCGGACAGAGAGAGCTGGGATGAGCATAAGCAGGCGGTCTGTTTTCCGGTGCTGGTGCAGGGGATGCAGCTTACCTGTGCCATCCATGGAGAAGCGCTGTTACATCGTTTTGGCGGCACAGACCCGATAGCCGTTTTTTGCGAAAATCGCTGGGATCTGGAAGAGGAAGCCAGCGATTTAATCCGCGAGCAGCAGGAAGACGATCAGGGTTGGGTTTGGTTATCCTGATCCAAATAGTCATTCTTCCATTTTACGTAGTTGTTCGCCGAGTATTTTAATCCTTCGATCTCTGCCTCCTTCAGGGGGCGGATCTGTTTTACCGGGCTTCCCAGATAGAGATAACCACTTTCCAGACGTTTGTTCTGCGGAACCAGGCTACCGGCCCCAATCATTACGTCTTCTTCTACTATCACGCCATCCAGCAAAATCGATCCCATGCCAACAAGCACCCGATTACCGATAGTGCAGCCGTGAAGCATCACTTTATGTCCGACGGTAACATCTTCTCCAATGATGAGGGGATTGCCCTCCGGGTTATAAGAGGATTTGTGCGTAACATGCAGAACGCTACCGTCCTGAATATTGGTACGGGCACCGATCGACACATAATTTACATCTCCCCTGATGGCGACGAGCGGCCAGATACTGACGTCATCGGCCATTCGGACATCACCAATGACTACGCTGGTGGCATCGATCATCACGCGATCGCCTTTTTGGGGGAACAGATCTTTATAAGGGCGTAACACTGCAGACATAACTACCTCTAAGGATGAGCGCTATACGGAAGACTTGATCATATTATTGGATCGAGGCAAGGCAAAATGCGTCAATATTTAAGCAGAACGGGCGGGATTTCAGCGAAAAGCGCGGAAAATCAGCAGTCGAAAAAAAAGATCTAAAAAACACTTGTGCTAAAAAATGGGATCCCTATAATGCGCCTCCAT
>NZ_JADBQK010000040.1:603-806 GCF_014895885.1 Enterobacter cloacae complex sp. P17RS | reverse complement strand
TTCCTCCACGTCTGGCCATCCTTCCACTGCCACTGGAAGCTGGAGACGTCCGTACCGGCCCCGTTTGCCGTGAAGGTATATTCCGCCCTCAGGGTCTGCCCCACCTCCGGCGTGCCGGAGATCCTTAGCCCCGTCACAGACGGCATACCATACACCGCTACCGCCGGGCTGTTCTTTACCGCACCGGTCAGCGACGGCTGGCT
>NZ_JADBQK010000040.1:0-350 GCF_014895885.1 Enterobacter cloacae complex sp. P17RS | reverse complement strand
AGCGACGGCTGGCTGCTGCCTTTCGGCGTTACCACCACCCGCACGCTGTAGCCCGCATAGCTGTCTGGAAGCGTAAACGTTCTTGCCGTGCCGCCTGCAGCATTCTTCCATGTTGCACCATCCTGCCATTGCCACTGGAAGCTGGAGGCGTCCGTCCCGGAACCGTTTGCCGTGAAGGTGTATTCCGCACTCAGGGTCTGCCCCACCTTCGGCGTGCCGGAGATATGCAGATTGGTTATTGACGGCGCACCATAGGCATCCACCGCCGGGCTGTGCTGTGTATCGCCCTGCAGCTGAGGCTGGCTGCTGCCCTCCGGAATTACCGTCACTTTAATGCTGTAACCCGCGTC